>NZ_JBEUTW010000537.1:0-4905 GCF_040492675.1 Bacillus sp. AP50 | reverse complement strand
AATCTTTATTCCATCTGACCTTTTTCATAATAACGAAGATGAACGCATTGTTACTCCATTACTAGCAATGCTGTATCATGATTTTCCTCAAAACGAGTTAATTTCTATTATTCATAAAAAAATAAAAAGGCTTCCTCAAATTAGAAAACGCCTTTCGCTTAATGAGTATTGTATTTTATGTGCCAATATTAAAACCTTTTTACGCACATTATTTTTCAAAACGAAAGATGACCATAACTTAGCCTTTACAGCACGTAAAACAGAAAGAATGTTAAAAGAACTTCCTAACTATTATTAAATACAAGGAGCAATGACATGGGTTATATTGAAGATATGAGAAATCTAGTAGGAAATCATCCACTTATTTTAATAGGATCACACGCCATTATATTAAATGAAAAAGATGAAGTATTGCTGCAGCTCCGTACAGATTTTAAACGCTGGGGCATTATTGGAGGCGCATTAGAATATAACGAAACGTTAGAAGAAGCTTTAAAACGAGAAGTATATGAAGAAACTGGACTTATCATTAAAAATCCAGAACTATTCCGTACATACTCAGGGCCTGATTTCTTTCAAATCTATCCAAACGGCGATCAAGTACACGGTGTACTCGTTGTTTATATTTGCCGAGAATTTTATGGTGAACTTGTATGCGATCAAAGTGAATCAAAAGAACTACGCTTCTTTTCACTTGATGAATTACCTAATAATCTTCCCCCTGTTATTGAGAGGATTATTACAGATTATCTAAAAAAATAAGGGAACGCTTAACGTTCCCTCTCAAATCCAATCCGTTTTTTAATTTCTGCTAAATTTATTTTCGCAATAGCGCGTGCCTTCTCAGCACCGTTTTCCAACGCTTCATATAATAAATTCGGTTCATTCATATACATAGTGTATTTCTCACGAGGCCCAGCTAACTCACGGTCTACAACACGGAATAGCTCTTTTTTTACATCGCCCCATCCGATTCCAGTCTCATATTTTTCACGTAATGACTGTATTTCGTCTTCTGTCGCAAATTCTTTATAAATTGTAAATAAGGTTTCTAGTTCTTTCGGTTCATTTGGAAGTGAAGAATCTGTTTTGATTTTAAATATTAACTTTCGTAGTTTTTCTTGCTCTGCAAATAATGGGATCACATTTCCGTAACTTTTACTCATCTTCCTTCCATCAAGACCAGGTAAAATAGCTCCTTCTTCTTGTATGACATGCTCTGGAAGTGTAAATGTCGTGCCAAATGTATGATTAAAATAAGTCGCAATATCACGCGCAATTTCAATATGCTGAATTTGGTCTTTTCCAACTGGTACATGAGTAGCTTGAAATAATAATATGTCAGCTGCCATTAAAATCGGGTACGTGTATAACCCCATATTCACTCCCGCATCGACCTCTAACCCTGCTTCTTTATTTTGCTCCACCTTCGCTTTATACGCATGAGCACGGTTCATAAGACCTTTCGGAGTTAGGCAAGCTAAAATCCAAGCTAATTCTAGAATCTCCGGCACTTCTGTTTGTCGATAAAAAATAACATCTTCTCCAAGTCCAAGTGATAACCAAGTAGCTGCTACCTCTTTCGTATAACTGCTGAACTTCTCTGGATCATGAACAGCATTTAATGCATGATAATCAGCTATAAAGTACAATGCTTTTCCTTCATTATTCTTTGACATTTGTAATGCAGGTTTAATCGCGCCAATATAATTTCCTAAATGCGGATAACCTGTCGGCTTAATTCCTGTTAACATTATTTTTTCATCCATCCTAACTCCTCCTTTCTCAAAATAAAAAGAGCCCCTCATCCTTAAAAAAGGACGAGAGACTCCCGCGGTACCACCTTAATTAGCTATCATTAGCTCACTTCATACTTCAATAACGTGAAGTAACCGTCTTTACCTACTCATTTCAGTTAGAAGCTCCAGAGCCCATTCCATATTCATCCCTTACTGATTCTCACCACATATCAGCTCTCTGAAAAGTTTCGAATATGTACTCTTCTCTTTCATTGCTTTTTCATTATTTTTTACAGTTTATCACATTTCGCTTCCAAACAAACCCGAATTTTCTATTTTATATAGCAGGAATTTCCACTTCTATTGTCTAATGTTATATAGGTTTGCAGAAATATTCGAAACAACTTTGGAGGTTTTTTCATGGTAAAATATATATCCATTTTAGGTTCCACAGGATCTATCGGCACATCTGCATTAGATGTAGTTTCAGCTCACCCTGAACATTTTAAAATCGTTGGTTTAACCGCAAATTATAATATTGATCTTCTTGAGCAACAAATCAAAACGTTTCAACCTCGTATTGTAAGCGTTGCGACAAAAGACTTAGCGGACACGCTTCGTACGCGTATTTCAGCGAATACAAAAATCACATACGGAACTGATGGTTTAATTGCGGTAGCTACTCACCCTGATTCAAATCTTGTATTAAGTTCTGTTGTCGGAGTTTCCGGACTACTTCCAACGATTGAAGCATTAAAGGCGAAGAAAGATATTGCCATCGCTAATAAAGAAACGTTAGTTGCAGCTGGACATATCGTAACTGAACTAGCGAAACAAAACGGATGTCGCTTAATTCCAGTAGATAGCGAACATTCAGCTATTTTCCAATGTTTAAACGGAGAAAATAATAAAGAAATTGAGAAATTAATCGTTACAGCTTCTGGCGGTGCATTCCGTGATAAAACACGTGATGAAATGCAAACATTACAAGCAAAAGATGCTTTAAAGCACCCAAACTGGTTAATGGGCGCAAAACTAACGATTGATTCTGCCACATTAATGAATAAAGGGTTCGAAGTAATGGAAGCGAGATGGCTATTTGATATTCCATATGAAAAAATTGATGTAATGATTCATAAAGAAAGTATCATTCATTCTTTAGTAGAATTTATTGATGGATCAGTTATGGCACAGCTCGGTGCTCCTGATATGAGAATGCCGATTCAATATGCGTTTCACTATCCTACTCGGCTACCTTCTTCCTATGAAAAACTAAATTTATTAGAAATCGGTAGTTTACATTTTGAAAAACCAAATTTAGAGAAGTTCCCTTGTCTACAATACGCATATGAATGTGGCAAAATCGGTGGTACTACTCCCGCTGTATTAAATGCAGCAAATGAAATTGCGAATGCACTATTCTTAAAAAATGAAATTGCCTTTTTCGATATTGAAAAAACAATTTACAAAACAGTTGAAGCTCATCATAACGTAAAAGATCCTTCACTAGATGCTATATTAGAGGCGGATCAATGGGCACGCCAATATGCAAATGAATTGTTAATAAAAAAGCGCTAAAACAGATAATACTGTTTTAGCGCTTTTTTCACGTATTCAACTTAACAAATCTATAACCGTGCGTAACTAATACTTTCAATATCGCATATCCTGGAATGGCTAAAATAATGCCCATAATCCCGAATAAGTTTCCGGCAGTTAAAATGATAAAGATGATAGTAATCGGATGAATGTCTAACTTTTTCCCCATAACTTGCGGAGAAATAAATTTACCTTCTGCTAATTGTACAACCATCATAACGATAATTACTTTTAACACCATTGCTGGCGAGTCGATAAATGCGATAATTAACGCTGGTGTAATCGCGATGATTGGCCCTACGTACGGAACGATATTTACAATCATCGCTAAAATTGCAAGTAGTACCGCATATTTAATACCGATAATAAGGTAACCAATTAATAGCATAATACCGATAAACAAGCTAACGATAATTTGCCCTCTAATATATGAGCTAATTGCATAATGCATATCATCTAGTATTCTCATTGCTGCTGGTTGTCTTTGCTCTGAAATGAACTTTAAGAAGTGATTCGGCAATTGTTCGCCATCTTTTAAAAGATAGAACAATATAAATGGAACCATTACAAATGTTAAAACAACCTCTGTAATAGTACTCAAAAATCCAGTTACATTCCCAGTTACTGATGATAATGACTTTGTAAAATCAACTGTATAGTCTTTTACCATATTCGCAACATTAATATTTAAATTCTCCTGAATTTTACCGAGTAAATTACTTTCCCCGAATCTACGTGCTGCTTGTTCAATCTCATGGCCAAAATACGGTAAGTTATCAATTAATGCATCAATTTGATCTTTAATAATAGGGATAACCGTTACAACTAAAAATACAAATAATCCTAGTACGATTAAATATATAGAAGCTATCGATACGATTCTTGAAACACCTTTCTTTTCTAAAAGCGAAACGAATGGATGTAAAATATAGAATAGTACGCCTGCTAATAGTACTGGGAAGAAAATTGTTTTTAAAAATACGATAAACGGTGTAAAAACAAATGATATTTTTGTTAGCAATAAAATATTAATGAACAATAACGCAAATCCAAGTAATACCGCCAAATAATTTTGTTCTCTAAAAAACTTTCTTAACTTATCTCTTTTTCTTATATTTATTTTCTCCAATGAAACCACCTCTTCGAATGATGAAAAGCCCTTATTCAGGGCTCTTCATCATAATCTATATATCTATTTCTTTGCAGCTTTCACTACAAATGATACAATAAAAATTAACACGATTGCACCTAATAATGCTGGCACTACATGAATCCCACCAAATGATGGCCCAAAGGATCCAAATAATCTACCACCTAACGAAGCACCTAATAAACCTGCGATAATATTTCCGAACATACCACCTGGGAAATTTTTACCTGTTATAGAACTAGCAATTGCACCTATAATAGCACCAACTATTAATGTGATAATCCATCCCATTTTTAGTCCTCCATTTCTATTATAGTTTGTATGATTTAATACAAACATATGTATTTATCATTGCTAATCATATTTCACTATAGAAATATATTTACTACTATTTTACATATGGAGATACATATATTA
>NZ_JBEUTW010000536.1:0-2304 GCF_040492675.1 Bacillus sp. AP50 | reverse complement strand
TGAGGCTCCTGTATAGAGAAATGCTACTGCCCAAAAATGTCGAGAGACGCCAATGGGTCAACAGGAATGATCGAATTAAGGTTTTTCTTAACGTAGCTGGTAATGTACCTATGCTATACAGTGCTAAAACTCGGTGAGGGAGAGGTCCGTAGATTTCTAATTATATTAGAAATCGTTTATTTGTGTATGTAATGGCCGCTACTCTCTTAAGGGTAGGGGTCTTTTTTGTTACCAAGCTATGAGTAATTTCATATTATAAATTATAAAATTAAACGAGGAGGTGAGGAGCATGTCAAATTCTGACTCGGTTCCGTTACCCATATACTTCAAATCAAAAATATATGATGTAGGCAGGAAACGATTTGTTCCTCCCTCTATATTTATCACAATATAGCGTTTATAAAGCGCGAGACACTTTCACAGTAAAGTGGATAAATTGAGAAACAAAGCGTTTCTTCCTATGTTGTAAAGGAGGAGACGATAATATGTTATATGCAAACAAAACTGTGGGTAACACGTCATATAAACTAAGTAAAAAATCAATAAAAGAACAAACAATGCTCCAAAAAAATAAAGATTTATTAATTGAAATTGCAACAAGAGATGTAAAATCTGTATTTGCATATTTTAAAACAACAAGAGACGGACTATCAATGAAAGAGGCACAAAAACGTATTCAAGTATATGGCCGAAATGAACTAACTTCAAAAAGAGCACTTCTTGCAGAAGTAATGATGAAGCTAGGTGGCATGATTCCAGGTTTTTCAAAACAACGTGTGTGTGATGAATTACAACGTGAAACGATTACTGTATCTAGAGTAGAATGTTCTAGTAGTACAGGGCTAAATAGTGAACTGAAAATGATGGAGATACCTGTGCAAGAACTTGTACCTGGAGATATGATTTTTCTTTCGGCTGGAGATGCTGTGCCAGCTGATGTACGTATTATTTATGCAGATGATTTATTAGTGAATGAGTCTGTGTTAACGGGAAACGAAGCGAATATAGAGAAGTTTGAGAGCTGCTATCACCTTGAACGTAAACGGTTTATTCCATTAAAACGGATGAAAGATTATAATCCACTTGAGCTTGAAAATGTATGTTTTAAAGGTTCGCATATTGTTAGTGGAAATGCAAAAGCTATCGTTGTTTCTACTGGAAAAAATACGTATTCAGGCATCTTGCATACTTGTTGTAGTAGAACGTCTTAATGTGTTAATGATGCTAAATATACAAAAACAATGTATAATAGACAAAGTTGAGCAAAAACGTAGAATGGTAATCTATTTATATAACCTTACGTGATAACGTAAGGTTATTATTTTTTTAATAGGAGAGGAATTATGAAAAAAGTATTATTAGTTGATGGTATGGCACTATTATTTCGTGCTTTTTACGCAACAAGTGTCTACGGACAATTTATGAAACGACAAGATGGAACCCCTACGAACGGGATTCATGGTTATATGAAACACTTATTAACAGCTACGCAAGCGATCGAACCAACACATATCGTTACATGCTGGGATATGGGAAGTACGACATTTAGAACAGAATCGTTCTCGAATTATAAAGCAAATCGTGCAGCGCCACCAGAAGAATTAATTCCTCAATTTGATTTAGTGCAAGAAATGACTGCAAAATTATCCATTCCAGTTATCGGTATGAAAGGCTACGAAGCCGATGATTGTATCGGTACGCTTGCAAAACAATATTGCAATGAAGCTGAAGTTTATATTTTAACAGGTGATACGGATTTACTTCAACTTGTTGATAAGAGCGTTACAGTCATGCTTCTGCGTAAAGGAATTGGAAATTACGAATATTACACACCGGAGAAAATCATGGAAGAAAAAGGTGTAGAGCCGTGGCAAATCGTCCATGCAAAAGCTTTCATGGGAGATACAAGTGATAATTATCCAGGGGTAAAAGGTATCGGTGAAAAAACAGCGTATAAGCTTATTCAAGAGCACGGAACAGTATCCGCTGTACTAGAAAATGTAGAATCATTAACAAAAGCGCAGCGTACGAAGATTGAAAGTGATTTAGAGAACTTAAATATTTCGTTACAATTAGCCCAAATTCACTGTGAAGTTCCAATTTCATGTTCACTAGAAGAAGGATTACACACAATGGATGAAGAAAAACTTAGATTTGTTTGTGAAGAAATGAATTGGGGAAGACCTGAAATATTAATAAATATGCTATAAATAGTTTGGGAAGAGGGATGTTGCATAAGTCGAACTTTGACTTGGTGACACCTTCTTTTTGTTTTTGTAAACAGTATTATAATAAATAAAATTA
>NZ_JBEUTW010000535.1:0-5883 GCF_040492675.1 Bacillus sp. AP50 | reverse complement strand
GTGTAAAGGTATATATTATATAAGCTAAACGTCATTTTATAACAAGTTAAACAGGGTTTAATTTTATATAAAAAGAGCATTTAATTGGACAAATAATTAATTATGTGAAATAATAATAACAGATAAGGAGACGTTGTTTTTCCTTAAGTGCTTCGAATTAATTTTATTCAATAAGAGAAGGTGTGCTTAAAGAAGTTAAATTAAATAAGGAGCTGTTTTATTATATGCAACAAAATAATGATTTAAATTTTGAACCTCAAGACGTTAATATTGTCAATCCTAAACAAGCCAGGAAAGCAGTAATTGCTACTGGTATAGGGAACGCAATGGAGTGGTTTGACTTCGGATTATACGCGTATTTAGCGGTAATTTTAAGTCAATTATTCTTCTCAGGTGTTGATAATAGTGGATTGCAACTTGTACTTACATTCGGTACATTTGCAGCAGCCTTTCTCGTTCGACCAATCGGAGGTGTATTCTTTGGTAGAATAGGAGATAAGTACGGCCGAAAAATCGTGTTAAGTACTACTATTATTTTAATGGCACTTTCTACATTATTCATCGCATTACTACCAACCTATGAACAAATTGGTGTATGGGCACCAATACTACTTTTAGTTGCCCGAATGATTCAAGGCTTCTCTACAGGCGGCGAATATTCAGGAGCAATGGTTTATATCGCAGAATCTTCTCCAGATAAAAAGCGTGGTATACTCGGTAGTGGTCTTGAAATTGGAACACTCTCAGGTTACATTGCTGCATCGGTAATTGTTACCATTTTGACGTTATTGTTAACAGATGAGCAAATGCTCAGCTGGGGATGGCGTATTCCGTTCTTAATAGCTGCACCAATTGGTTTGGTCGGTTTATACTTACGCCGTCATCTAGATGAATCTCCAATCTTTGAAGAGATGGAAAAAGCACAAGAGGAATCTGAAGACAATGAACAATTTTCATTTATGGATATTATTAAATATCACAAAAAAGACTTCTTATTAAGCACAGTAATTGTCGCCTTCTTTAATATTACAAATTATATGATTCTTTCGTATATTCCTTCTTATCTAACTCAAGTACTTAAAGTCGAAGAAACAACAGGCTTATTAATTATTTCTATTACGATGGCACTTATGATTCCACTAGCACTATATTTCGGTAAATTAAGTGATAAAATTGGTAATAAACGCGTTGTGCAAATTGGTTTACTTGGTTTAACTGTATTTGCAATTCCAGCATTTTTACTAATAGGTAACGGACATATTGCAGCTATATTTGCAGGTATTTTCGTACTAGGTTTCTTCTTAAGTGTATATGAAGGAACATTACCTTCATTATTACCATCACTCTTTTTCACTGATGTACGTTATCGAGCACTTTCGATCTCATTTAATATTTCTGTATCGATATTCGGTGGAACAACACCGCTCGTATGTTCATACTTAGTTCATGCAACTGGTAACCCGCTCGCACCGGCATTTTATTTAGCAGGTGTAAGTATTATTGGATTAGTTGTATTTAGTGTACTATTCGTTACGACTTCAGGGCGTGCGCTAAAAGGTTCATATCCTACAGTAGAAACGAAAAAAGAAGCACACCTAATCGCTAAAGAAGACCCTGAAGAAACACTTTGGTGGCATGAAGAGTCATTAGAAATTGAAGCAGGGAAGAATGCTTCCATTTAAAAAGCAACGTAGAAGTATAAAAAGACTCCTATGAATATAGGAGTCTTTTTGTTACGTTATTTCTTTCGTTTCTTCAAATTTTTTTGATATGCATAAAGCTTATGAATCTCTTCCTTAAATTCATGTAGAAGTACAGTGTTTGCACCATTTGAATACCGCACAGTATTATAAGCATCTATAATAATATCACTTTGAATATTTACATCTTCTTCATCGTTTATTCTTTCTAGCCAAGTTTCAACAGTTTCTCCCCGTTTTCTATTTAAAGGAGGGGTTAACTTACTCTCTAGCTTGAAAATTTCCTTCCGAATTTCGTTATGCGGTGGTTTATTTCGTTTAAAATGATTTTGGCTCATTCCTTCTTTATCAGTAATGATAGTAGATTCGAAGGCGGGCATATTTGGTAAACTTAAATGTTTTCGTTTTTTTACTATTTTCCAAACGACGTAAATAGCGATAGCTGTACAGACTATTATTGTAGCGCTATTTATGAGTATTGGATCAAAATCAGGAAATTTTTTTCCGTCTTCAATTTTTGGTTTTAAGAGATGTCCTTTATTTGCCCAAACATCTTCAGTATCTTTTAATTCCGCTGCTTTAATTAATGGCATTAAAGCATAGCCGACGCCTAATGCGACTACTTCCGTTATAAAACCAAAAATAAGTCGAATGAAAGGAAATACTTGAACAATTAATATACTCATTAAGCCAATCGTAATGATAGAAGCAAAACGTAATAGTTGTTGTTTGCGATTTGCCCCGGTTAACCAAAATGTAATCATAAGATGCAAGGCTAACATTAATAGTTTCCACAACGGTGGAAAGGGTGCATAAAATATAGCTGAAACAACAAACCATACAATACCACCTAAAGATTTTTGAACTGGATATCCAGGTCCGATCGCATGTACGATAAAGAAAAATAGTGGTAATATGATTGTGCCAAAAAGAGAAAAAGGTAAAAATAAAGAGAAAAGAACGATTTGAAGAACTAAAAGTATTACAAATCCTGTTGTTTTTTTCTGCATAAATTTATGAATAAGAAATACTCCAATATAGCCTGTTGTTAAAAATATTGCAATACTAATTAGTTCATCTCTTTCTGTTAATAATGAAAGCAGGAGGAGCAGAATGAAATCATGAATGTGATATAGCCAAGTTTTCAACTGGTTCCACCATCCCTTCACTAGTAATGAGAAACGTTGGCTGCGAGAGAAGAGGGAGTTCATTTCTTTGTAAACCAATGTATATCATTGTAGACGATCGTTCTCTCTTTCTCTTTACATAATGAAGGAATCCTTGTTTCGGAAGTAACGTACTATCATCTGAAATACGGGCTAATTCTTCTAAAGCTTTTGCATATTGTGTTTGTCCTTCATTTAACGGTACATGTAATGCACCGCCTTCTGCTAATACACTAATAAACAATTCAAACGGAATGTGGTGCTTCGTTGTGTACTGGAAAATGTATGTTGCATATGAAATAAGTTCTTCTACATTATCTTTCCAACCAAATCCACGATCGGCAGCTAAAGAAAGACAAATCGTCCAACTATAATTTTTTACAGGTTCATATTGCTTCGCTTGTAATTGTTGCATTTTAGCAGATGCCTTCCAATGAATAGAGCGGAAAGACTCACGCTCATATCGCTTTACACCGATAATAGATGTTTCATCATTGTAAAAAGAAAAATTCGTTCGATAAAATCCATTCAAAAGTTGCTGAAGTTCTTGCAAACCTGCTACTTCTTTAGGAGAAGGATACACAATAATTTCAGTCCTTAATTTATCAAAAACAGGTAAATGTACAGTTAATAGATGAAATGGATCTTTTAATACACATTCAAACTGTTCAATTTGAAACACACCACGCTTCGTTGCGGTTAATGTTAAACCCCATTTTTGTGCCGAATGTGCAGGTTGTGAAAATGGGAAAGAGAATAATGTTTTTGATATTTGTTCAATGCCTTGCTCTTTATGCGGTATAAGGGACGAATTTAAATGAAAGTAACAAACACCATTAACGAGCGGTATGCTGGCTCCATTTTTTAAATGAATAAAAAACTGTCCAGATTCCTCAGGAAAAAGCCGTGTAGTTTGTTTCTCATTTATGATTTGAAACTTCTTCTCTATGAAAGCGACATATTTATAAATAAAAATCGCAAATATATAATAGAAGAAAAAGAGAAACATAAGCATTCGTTGCGGGAAAAAGAATGTGAAAAGTAACGCGATTGGAACGGTTAGTTGAATAATATGGAGTTGAAAAAATAAAGGCACAGTTACAACACGCTGTCCATTCATGCTTGCTCAATCTCCACAGGTACGTCAACTTCTTTTAAAATACTTTTCATAATATCATTTTTTGTCGTACGTAATGCACCTTCCATTGATAAGACGATACGGTGATTCCAAACAGAAGGAACTAACAATTGTATATCTTCTGGTGTGCAATATTCTCTCCCATGTAAAAAGGCTAAAGCTTGAACAGCACGTACTAAAGCTAATGTGGCACGTGGGCTTACACCGTTAGCGATATAATCATGATTTCTTGTAGCATGAGCAAGTTTAATAATGTAATGTTCTAACGGTTCCGAAACAAATATTTCTTTTACTCGTTTTTGAGATTCTAAAATATCTTCTAATGAGATGACAGATGTGACACTTTCTAATGGTAAATCGTTCCGAAAACGTCGCATCATTTGTAGCTCATCTTCAGGAGTAGGATAACCTATTGAAATCGTCATTAAAAAGCGATCAAGCTGTGCATCTGGAAGAGGGAAAGTCCCTTGTGATTCAATTGGGTTTTGCGTCGCAATAACAAAGAACGGTTTCGGCAGAGGCGTAGATTGTTTTTCGAGCGTCACTTGTCGTTCTTCCATCGCTTCTAACAAACTCGACTGCGTTCTCGGCATTGCACGGTTAATTTCATCTGCCAGCAAAATGTTTGTCATAACTGGTCCAATTCTTAATTCGAATTCGCTTGTTTTTGGGTTGAAGTATTCAATACCTGTTATATCACTTGGAAGCACATCAGGGGTGAATTGAACGCGAGAAAAACTACCACCAATACTTTTGGAAATGGTTTTTGCCAGTAACGTTTTCCCAGTACCAGGCACGTCTTCGAGTAGTGCATGTCCATCAGCAAGAAGTGAAACGAGCAGTAGATCAATAACATTTTCTTTCCCAACAAACACAGATCCGATGCTTTCTTTCAATTTATTTATCATATGTACCATTCCTTTCGTTATAAAAGAGCTAATATTTCTATATTTTAACAAATTATTCAGAAAATTTGTATGTTTTTTTAATTCAAAGAAATGGATATTTAATTATTAAATTACTCTTGCATATTTTGGAATATGATTATACAATATCGATATACGATGTATCGTAAGTCGATATATCATAAGACGATGTATCGGAGGTAGTTATAATGAATGCGAAGGCGCAAAAATATATTCCGTTAACTGAGGCGACATACTACATATTATTGTCACTTGTAAAGCCAATGCATGGCTATGGAATTATGCAAATGGTAGAAGAGATGACAAATGGGGAAGTAAAGCTCGGTCCTGGTACTTTATACGGGAATACGACGAAATTACTTAAAGAAAAATTAATTGTTGAAGTTGCCTCTACAGATAGAAAGAAGTGCTATGAGTTAACGGCGTTTGGGAGAGAAGTGTTAGAGCTAGAATATAACAGATTGCAGAGATCTGTAAGGAATGGAAATAGTATATTAGGGGAGTGAATGGGAAATGGAGACAAAGAAGGTATTCAAACCTTTTGCGATATGGAGCTTGGAAAAAGAAGAAGCTTTTTTAAGAAAAATGCATCAAAAAGGATGGGCTTTACAAAAGTATAATGTAATGTATACGTTTAAGAAAACTGAACCAAAAGATGTAGTATATAAAGCGGATTTTAGACTGGATTATAAAGATTCAAAAGAAAAACAAAAAGAATATATTGAAATATATGAAATGTGTGGATGGAAACATGTAACGAGTTTTGCGAAGTGGAATTATTTTTGTAAAGAAGTAGACGAGGAAAATGAGTTACCTGATATTTATTCAGACAAAGAAACGAAGATACAAAAATTTGTTGAATTGATACAGTTCGTTGCAATTATGTTTGTAATGTTAATTCCAGTGCTTTACTTATGTTTTCTTGGAGTATCAGAATCAGGATTATATAAAGG
>NZ_JBEUTW010000534.1:0-2278 GCF_040492675.1 Bacillus sp. AP50 | reverse complement strand
GAAATATAAATATACAAAAAATATATTTGTGTGTATAATATGAATTATTAGAACATATATATATTTCTTTTTGTTTGAAAATGAAAGGGTTAACATTTTTTTGGAGGGTGGAAGTATGAAAAAAAAGATACCAGTTTTTGTAGCATCAACAGTAGCGATGAGCATGATGTTAGGGGCATGTAGCTATCAAAAAGATGAATCGCAAGCAAACGCTAAAGGGGATAGCGGAAAAAGCGGCGCGAAGCAAGTTATTAACTTAATTGAAACACAAGAAATTCCAACGATGGATCCAGCGTTATCAGCTGATGCAGTTTCTTCAAGAGTAATGACTAATACGATGGAAGGCTTATACAGTTTAGGAAAAGATGATAAGCTAGTTCCTGGTGTAGCGAAGGAATTCAAAAAATCAGAAGATGGTAAAAAATATACATTTAAATTACGTGAAGACGCAAAATGGTCAAATGGTGAGCCTGTGACGGCAAAAGATTTCGTATATGCATGGCAAAGAGCGATTAACCCAGATACAGCTGCGAAATCAGCGTACATTATGTATGATATAAAAAATGCAGAGAAAATTAATAAAAAAGAGATGAGTCCGGATCAATTAGGGGTAAAGGCGATTGATGATTATACATTAGAAGTGGAATTAGATAATTCAATTCCATACCTTGTAGATTTAATGGTATATCCAATCTTCTATCCTGTGAATGAAAAGTTTGTGAAAGAGCAAGGTACGAAGTTTGGTTTGGAAGCGAATACAACGCTTTATAACGGGCCATTTACATTAAGTGATTGGCAACATGAACGTAGCTTTAAAATGACAAAGAGCGCGTCATATTGGGACAATAAAGAAGTGAAGATTGAAGAAGTAAACTTTAATATTGTAAAAGATACATCTACGCCAATTAACTTATATGAAACAAATGCAATTGATCGAGCGTCGTTATTAGCGGAGTTTATTGATAAATATAAAGGAAAACCAGATTTCCAAACAGTAGAAGATACATCTGTATTCTTCCTTCGTTTAAATCAAAAAGATCCAGCTTTAGCAAATAAAAATATTCGTAAAGCAATTTCACTTGCTTTTGACCGTAAGCCATTCGTGGATACATTATTAAATAACGGTTCTAAGCCAGCGACAGGATTAATTCCTGATAACTTCATTAAAGGACCAGATAAAAAAGATTTCCGTGCTGTAAACGGGGATATTGTAAAACCAAACGTGAAAGAAGCGAAGAAATATTGGGAAGCTGGTAAAAAAGAACTTGGCAAAAATGAAATCGAATTAGAATTATTAAATGAAGATGTAGAGTTATCAAAGAAAACTGGTGAATATTTAAAAGGTGAATTAGAAAAGAATTTACCAGGTTTAACAGTAAAAATTAAACAACAACCATTCGCACAAAAACTAAAATTAGAAGATGCGGGCGATTATGTCATGTCATTCTCTGGATGGAGTGCGGACTTCCCAGATCCAATTACATATCTTGATATGTTTGTAACAGATGGGTCACAAAATAAGATGAAGTACTCTAATCCAAAATACGATGAAATCATTATGAAGGCGAAAAAAGATGGAAGCGATGTAAATGCTCGTTGGAAGAACTTATTAGAAGCAGAAAAAATGTTACTTGATGATGCTGCGATCGTTCCAGTATATCAACGTGGTAGAGCATATTTACAAAGAGATTCAATTAAAAATATGTATAACCATAAATATGGCGGCGATTTAAGCTTTAAATGGGCGTCAGTAGAGAAATAAGAAAAAAAGCAGGTGATCACCTGCTTTTTTTAATACGTTCGTTTCTTATAAATGCCTTTTCCGCCAACTTGGTTCCAGCCAGATTGTACATCCAAACTTTTGTTAACAAACTTCATTTTTTCTTTTCCACCAAAGAGCTTTTCGCCGATGCTATTTGTAATGACACCAATCAATGCTGTTATTCCGATGATGAGGGCAGCAACCGTAATAAAATCAATAAAAAAAGCAATCATTTGAAAACTCCCCCTTTGCCTGTCTGTATGTTTATTGTATGAGATAAAAAATGAAAAAGAAAGAAATGTCAGAAAAATATTTAATTTACTTTAGAAATCATGTAGACAGGAGGGAGGATATTTGTTAAAATAAGAACAAATGTTCCTTTTTATTCTCATTTGTATAGTCTTACATTTCTTAATTGATTTATCAAGAAAAAGTAAGAAAACGTTCTCTTTTTCATAGGGAAGATTATAGATAAATAACTATATATTATATGAAAAATCTATGGGAAGTGAGTAG
>NZ_JBEUTW010000533.1:0-2311 GCF_040492675.1 Bacillus sp. AP50 | reverse complement strand
GAATATAACTATGACGATGGCGGGAAAGTTAGACAGTTCAATAGCATAAATGATAGCTTTTTATGTAATCCTTTAATTCAAAATATCGTGCGCTTCGATACTGAATTTGCATTTAAAACAAATATAATAGATACAAGTAAAGACTTAATTATAGGTTTACATCAAGTAAGATATAAAGCTACTAAAGAAAGGCCATCTTTTAGTTCACCTATTTGGTTACATAAAGATGATGAACCAGTAGTGTTTTTACACCTTATGAATTTAAGTAATACAGCTATTGGTGGAGATAATTTAATAGCTAATTCTCCTCGGGAAATTAATCAGTTTATAAGTTTGAAGGAGCCTTTAGAAACTTTAGTATTTGGACAAAAGGTCTTCCATGCCGTAACGCCACTTGGAACAGAATGTAGTACGGAGGCTTTTCGTGATATTTTATTAGTAACATTTTCTTATAAGGAGACAAAATGAGAGAGAATAAAATAATTATGATTTCTGGAGCCAATAGCGGTATAGGTCATGCTTGTATAAAATACTTTTTAGAAAAATCATTTCATGTAATAGCGCTTGATATTAATAATAATAACTTAATAGATTATATGAAAACAGATATGCCTTTGAAAGTAGTGCAAATTGATTTAAGTAATAGCGAAGCGATTCATAATCTTTTTACTCAATTAGATTTAGAAAAGCTTTCTCCTGATATATTAATAAATGCAGCTGGTATTCGAGAGATAACACCTGTTTTACATTTATCCGATGATATGTTTAAAAAAGTAATTGATGTAAATTTAGTAGCCCCATTTATCCTTTCTAGGGAAGTAGCTAAGCGATGGTGTGAATCGAAAATAAAAGGTTGTATTGTGAATATAGCATCGGTTTCTGGATTAATGGCTGAACCAGAGCGAGCTGCTTATGTTGCATCAAAGCATGCTTTAATCGGATTGACTAAACAGATGGCTATGGAATTTGGAAAGCAAAATATAAGGGTGAATAGCATTTCTCCCGGTGTTATTAGAACTGAACTTACAGAAGAATACTTTAGTAATACAGCCTTGATGTCTATGATAAAAAGTAATCAATCTTTAGATACTTGGGGGTTGCCGCAGGATATTGTTTCATGTATTGAGTACTTGATTTCTGATCAGGCCCGCTTTATTACTGGTTCTAATTTTGTAATTGATGGTGGTTGGACTGCTGGGAAAAATTTATAATTGAGTGTTTTTGAGGAAAAGCACCTGTCCTTTTTTAGGCTGGTGTTTTTCTCACTATAAACCGAGTTTTTATTGGAGGGGGATTAATTTGCTTCAAAAAAGTTTTAAGCAAGAGAAAACGGTACCGGCTTTAAAGATGATAGCATCAATGGTTATCTTTGGATCAGTTGGATTTTTTTCAGTTCAAACAAACTTACCTTCGTTTGAATTAGTGTTTGTAAGGTGTATTTTTGCGACAATATTTTTAAGTGTATGCTGGTTGCTTACAGGGCAATATAAACAAGATAAATGGGAACGAAAAGAAGTTATTCAAGTTTTAATATGTGGCTTTTTCTTAGTATTTAATTGGGTTTTCTTATTTAAAGCCTTTGAAAATATGTCAGTTACAATTGCTATCTCGGTTTATCATCTTGCACCAGTAATTGTACTGTTAATTGGAAGTATCGTCTTTAAAGAAAAATTAACATTAATATCTATCATTTCAATAATTGTGTGTTTTGCAGGAGCTTTATTAATTGCTGGTATCGATGGAAGCTTCTCTGTCGGTTCATTAATGTCTTCAGGTATGATATGGGGATTTCTTGCAGCTCTCTTTTATGCATTTACAACTTTATTTGGTAAAGGGATTAACAAAATGAGTGCGTATGCAATGACATTTTTACAAACATTCTTGGGGATATTTCTTTTAATACCATTTATAGATTTAGATGCTTTTAGTGGCCTTACTCAAAGTAATTGGACATATATTATAGCTACTGGTTTTATTCACACAGGGATAGTATATTATCTGTTTTTTGATAGTTTACGCTATTTATCTACAAAAACAATCTCAATATTAGTTTTTTTGGATCCGGCAGTGGCAATATTATTAGATACTGTACTTACTGGATTCCGTCCAACTTTAATGCAAATAACAGGAATTCTTTTTATTTTTATTGGTATGACTTTAACATTAAAAAAATCTAAAGATAAAAAACTGAGCCAAAAAGAAAAGCGAATTAAAAGCGATGCTAGTATATCTCAACAATAATGAAATATATTGTGTATAAAACGATAAACCTTACATGAATCATGTAAGGTTTATTTTAGTTCAATATAAT
>NZ_JBEUTW010000532.1:0-3545 GCF_040492675.1 Bacillus sp. AP50 | reverse complement strand
ATCTACATTCCTCAACTTGCCTTATATAGACTTTCGCTATAAACACCAATAATATTTCTAATATTAAAACTCTTCTCCCCACACTACTGTATTTCCTATTTCTAACTCGACATAATATTCTCGACCTTCAATTGGATTTTCTCCATTCCAACTACCTTTTCTATGTCGTGCCAACTACTACGTTAAAACTTACGAGTTTGTACGAGTTCGTTAGTTTAATATATATTCCATGTGTTTATATTCAGCACCCAGTAAAATGTCATCTCGCCAAAGCTCGTACCTCGTTTTCTTATTCTATCATTGCACATAGTACTCCATGATGGTACAACCATCATAGAGTACATACTTTCAAAAACTCTTTCACTTTCTTATCCCACTTAAAGGCTCTCTTTTTCACTCTTGATCATCATAAGCATCTCCAAGTGATTCAAATTCACTCTTTAGCCAATACCAATATTGTCCATTATTCTTAATAAGTTTTTCAAGTAAGTCAGTGAATGAAGTTGCGATAATTTGCGACTCCCCAACTATTCCATGTCGATCAAAGAAACTATCATAACATCTACCTAGTCTTTCTTCACTAAGATCTATTGTTAAATATTCATCCTTACCATCATTGCATATAATATACCAATTTGATGAAATATCTTCTTCACATAACTCTCCTACAATTACGGGATTAGCCAAAATAAACTCCTCTGGGGTAACAATATGAATAGGATATTCCTCATTTTCAAATAAAGTTAGACCACCACAAAGACTATAAAATTCTTTTAAATCACCTGGTAGCATATGCTTATTCTTATCAATTATCGGTAATTCTGTAGGCTCCTGAACTCGACAATTAGGTAATGATTTTACTTTTTTAATCAACTGATTAATATTTTCCATCTAAATTACTCCCTAAAATTATATTGATTAAAGGCCCTATAATACTCTTGTCTAGCTAAACGTGGTACATTCGCAGCATCAAACATTTTTTCCGTCAATTCTTGTATTTCTTTTGGTGAAACAGATTTCCAATCTACTTTACCTCCAACCTTTTTCCCTGTTTTTTCAAAGAGCCATTGTCTATAAACAGCTTTAGTAGCATTGTGTTGCTCTTTAGTTAAAGCTATAGTTGGAGTATTCGCCCCTCTACTAACATAATCAGGGACATTATGTTTAGCCCATACATCCATAACTCCATGATGATTTTCTAATGGTGAATTGCTTGGCCTATACGGTACTATATCGTATGGTTCTGAAGTCTTACCATCTTTAGACTTCGCAAACTTATAATAAGCTTCTATCAATTCACCTTGAGGTATTTTGGTTATGATAGTTCCACCAACACTAGAGAATGCATAGGAAGCCTCTCTCTTAAATGATTGTAACATTTCAAGCGTAGGCTTCAATTCTTTTGCTAGTTTTTCTGCATTAGCAAATGTACTTATTCCACTTGATGTCTTTGCGATATGACCGATTTTATTTAGCGCCTTTAACTTATTTACTTCTCCTACATAATATATACACTCTGAAATACTCTACTTAATTTACAGAACCATTCGTAAACACAAAAATAGTGGCAGTTGGATTCTCCAAACTACCACTATTTTCAATCTCTTAATTCATTAAATTCCGTATAATTTAGTTTTTCAGCGTTACCATGATACACAACATTTTGATTTGCTCGTTATAGAACTTCCTCTACATCGACACTCTCAATCTTCACTTCATACATATTTGGGATGTTTGCTTCTTTTGGTACCCATGCATAATAATTTTGATCATTCTCTAACATAAATTGAATTAACTTTGTTTCTGATCCATTCCAGAAAATTTTAAGATTATCAATGTAGTCCTCTAAATCCTCTTTATAATCCAATTGTAATATATAATCTCTTACCGTCAGGGCAAACACAATTAAACTTCCTAATAGATTTTTTTGCTCATTTTCTTCTTCATACTCTTGTGGTAAAAACCATACTTGACCTATTCCTATCGTTTTTTTGTATTTTTCATAAAAACTACTATCATCCATATTCTCATAGTCATGAATCAATTCATTGACCAATGAATGCCATTTTGGCGGAATAATATTTTCCAATGCAGGATTATGTTCAATTCCTTCTACTATATCCTCGATTTCTTCTGTCTCATCTTCATAGTGATATTCACTTAGGTCTATATGCTTGAATTTCATTTCATTTTTATAATGTGCCAAATCATATGGATAATGATTATTATCTTTTAAACTTGTATCATCAAGTTCGAGTATCTTTACTATTGCAGCTGTCTCAAAGCTCCAATACCCTACATATCCAGGTTCTTTATGCGCATTTTTCCATTCATAATCATAATGGCCTTTAAACCATTCTTTCTCCATGTACGTTTGTAATCTTTTAGATGCTTCTTTTTTATCTGTTTGTGCAAGTTCTATAATCTCTCTCGTTTTTGCATATGGATTTTCTTTAAAATAAACATTCGTCATTTTTGTGTATCCGATATCACTAGCGCATAAGAGGAAATCGATTACTGCGTCGTTCATATTTTCCTTCTCAACTAGCTTGGCTAAACTTACAAGATTCTTTTTCTCCGTCTCTAATAAAATCCCTAGAGATATCATCCAAATTAGATTTAAATATCCAACTTCATTTTCCCCTATATGCCTCAAATCAATAAGAGCGTTGTCAAAATCTCCTTCTATTGTATGGATAGCTTCTCCTAGGGAATATTTTGCGTTAATATCCTCTAACTCATAATTAAAATTTAATAGATACCTTCCTTCTATAAGACTTTTATTATCTTTAGCCTTTCTTTGAATACCATTCCTTTCATCTTCTTCAAAACTTTTAATCTCCTCTCTATTTTCCTCAATAAACTCTTTATTATATTCTATTCCTTCTCTACATTTTTCTTCTATACATAAAGGATCTCTCATACTATTCAATTCCTCCTAGTGCCTTAAATTATGGCCATTCTCCAATTATGTCTCCCTTTGCATCTATTCTAAATGTTTTCACATTTCCACTACTATCAACCTTTGATAACACTCTCTCAACTTCCTGATCTTGTAATGCTTTCGTAATCTTTGATGCTAATTTTGCATCTCCATCAACTGCCTTCAATATTCTACTTTTTCGGGTCTTCGCACCATTCAACCAATCATTTGACATTTGTCGTCCATCTTTAGTTTTCCCCAATTGTGAACTACCAAACTTAGCCTCATCTATAACGTATTTGATCTTTGATTCTGCATTTGCATTTTCGTATAATCCATCAATTCCTTTTACTATTTTATCATTTATGCCTGATGGTGCACTTTTTCCGACTGGCTTTAAATCAAATCCAGCTTCTTTTAAACTTTGATTATTCAATAAATTGTCACTAGATTTTATTTCACCATAATTACCTTTTTGCTTATTTGTAGCTGTTTTTGCATCAAAATTGTCTACAGTTGTATTTTTGTTACTGCTAGGTTTACCCTTACCACCATCTTTAGACTTCGCAAACTTATAATAAGCTTCTATCAATTCACCTTGTGGTATTTTGGTTATGATAGT
>NZ_JBEUTW010000531.1:0-2580 GCF_040492675.1 Bacillus sp. AP50 | reverse complement strand
AAATAAAAGAAGAAAAAGGTACAGTTACAATTTTCTTAAAGAGTGGAGTTAGAATAATAGGAGAAGTTGTTGGAGTGGATAAATTTACAGTTTTAATCTTAGTGGATGGAAAACAACAGCTTATTTATAAGCAGGCTATATCAACAATAATGAAATAAGACACTCTTGTTGAGTGTCTTATTTCATTATTGCTTGCATGCCTCAACATCAATGCCGGCAGCAATTAACTTCTTTTCTCCATCTTGTTCAATAATTTTTTGTAATTTAGATAAGAAAGAATCAAAGTTTGTATGCTTTGCTACTTGGAACGTCATTTTATGTTCAATTGGTAGCCACGTATCAATATCAGCTTCGTTATGCTGAATTTTTACCTCAAGTTTATCGAGTGCATTAGCAACTTTTGCTTCGTACGTTTCTTTCGCTTCAAACTCCATCCATAAGTCATATAATTCCTCGCCGAGAGAACCTGTTAACGTTTGTTTAATATTTAAAATAGCCTCCAGTTCATTTTTTTGTTTTTGTAGCTGTAATTCGTGACTATTCATTGTATCAAAAGCAGGAATATCACCAGCTTCGGCTTCGACTAGGTCGTGAATAATAACCATTTTAAGTAATTTCTCAATACTTACTTTTTGATCCAAATAAGGTTCAACTAAAATGGCCATTAGAGACATCCGCCATGTATGTTCGGCAACACTTTCTTGACGTCCGTTGGAAAGCCAGCTATGTCGCATTTCATATTTTAGTTTTTCTGCTAATGCAATGACTTGTAAAATGTTGTGTTCCATCGTGATCCTCCTCATTTATTCATACCATAATTCTAATATAGAAATGAAATGTGTCAATTTTATGAGTATATTGCGATAAACAGATGATAAGCGTATAATACATGTTATATGTGAAAACGTATTATTAAAATAAAAAAATGTTATATAAAAATGGAAAGGAAAGGGCAGAAATATGGGAGAGAAAAATCAAGTATTAGCTAGACCACAAAGAAGAAAAAGGAAGTTTGATATTTCTAGCCCAGTGGGCATTATAGTAGGTTTCATTATAGTGATAGCGGCAATTATGCTTGGTGGCGGTGGAATAAAAGCTTTCAAAAACTTTTTAGATATTTCATCTATTTTAATTGTCATAGGGGGAACAACAGCGACAATTGTTGTGGCATATCGATTTGGAGAAATAAAAAAATATACGAAAAGCATTTTTACTGTTTTACATAGAAGAGAAGAAGATTTAGAACAGTTAACGGATTTGTTTGTAGATTTTTCGAAAAAGTCTAAAAAGAACGGCTTGCTTTCTTTAGAGGTAGATGGAGAGCAAGTAGACAATCCTTTTATTCAAAAAGGAATTCGATTAATGTTAAGCGGTTACGATGAAGATGAATTAAAAGAAGTGTTATTGAAAGATATTGAAACGGAAGTGTATGAGTTAAGAAAAGGAGCAGCATTATTAGATAAAATTGGTGATTTTGCTCCAGCTTGGGGAATGATTGGTACGTTAATCGGTCTTATCATTATGCTCCAAAACTTACAAGATACATCGCAAATTGGTACAGGAATGGCAGTTGCGATGCTAACGACATTATATGGGTCTGTACTTGCGAATATGATTGCAATCCCTCTTGCGGAAAAAGTATATCGTGGTATTGAAGATTTATATACAGAGAAGAAGTTTGTAATAGAAGCAATTTCAGAATTGTATCGTGGACAAATCCCTTCTAAATTAAAGTTGAAACTGGATACATACGTATACGAAACAAAGGTAAAAAAGGTAAAAGGAGCAGCCTAATATTTCAAGGAGTGGTATGATGAGTAAAGGACCGCAAAAGGGATCGCCTCGTTGGATGACGACTTTTACAGATTTAACGATGTTATTATTAACTTTCTTTGTATTACTAGTTGCTACATCAAAGCAAGATGCAGTAAAATTGTCAAAGATGCTTGAAAAGTTTAGTGATACGGGGCAAGTAGATGCAAAAGTAATGGAAAATACAATACCGGATATTTCACATGAAAAAAATGATGAAAAAATGATTTCAAAAAAGAGAATGGATGAATTATATAAGAAGTTAAAAGCATATGTAGATAATAATGGTATTAGTCAAGTGAATGTATATCGAGAGGATACAGGGGTAAGCGTCGTTATAGTAGATAATTTAATATTTGATACAGGCGATGCGAACGTTAAGCCCGAAGCGAAAGGGATAATAAGTCAATTAGTTGGATTTTTTCAATCCGTACCTAACCCAATTGTTGTAGAGGGACATACAGATAGTAGACCTATTCATAACGAGAAATTCCCTTCTAATTGGGAGTTATCTTCAGCACGAGCGGCAAATATGATTCACCATTTAATTGAAGTGTATAATGTGGACGATAAAAGGCTAGCTGCGGTAGGATATGCAGACACAAAGCCAATTGTACCAAATGATTCACCGCAAAACTGGGAAAAAAACCGTCGCGTTGTTATTTATATAAAAGAGTAGTATATTATTATTTTAATAATAAAATAATAAAAACACGAAAATTCTTTTAAAAAAATATTAAATTTTATCATTTTATTTTGTATAATGAG
>NZ_JBEUTW010000530.1:0-3327 GCF_040492675.1 Bacillus sp. AP50 | reverse complement strand
GAAATAGGGTTATTAATAAAGCAAGAAAACGTATCTGTCCCGATATTTGATACAACTCATATACATGCAATTGAAGCAGTCAAGGTAGCTCTAGATAGAGTATAATTATATTATGTAAACTTTATTCGTATATCTGGAAAACATTCAGAAAATATTTTATAATGTAAGTGGTTACATTTAAGGGGGAATGCGTATGTTTTCAGTTCAACCAATCGCATTTGTACATAATGAAAGAAAGGAAATAAAAGATGATGAGTGGGGAGAAGTAAGATCTCGTATAACTTTAACTGAAATGTATGCAGAAGAGAGTATACAAGGGGTTGAAGATTTTTCTCATATTGAAGTTGTTTTTTATTTTCATAAAGTAACTGACGAGCAAATTCAGTATTTTGCTAGACATCCTAGAAATAATAAGGATTATCCTGAAGTAGGTATTTTTGCACAGCGCGGGAAAAATCGCCCAAATCGCATAGGTGTAACAATTGTAAAGGTGATAAAAAGAGAAGGTAAATCAATTATTGTTGAGGGATTAGATGCTATTGATGGCACTCCTATATTGGATATAAAACCAATAATGAAAGAGTTTATGCCGACAGAAGAAATACACCAGCCTAAATGGGCAACGGATATAATGAGACAGTATTGGAAGGGGAATGGAGTAAAATGAGAATATATGAGGCAACAATTGCAGATTTAGATGGACTAGCATCAGTTTTTAATAACTATCGCATGTTTTATAGGCAAGATTCTGATTTAGAAGGGGCAAAAGTATTTTTACGAAATAGAATTGAGAAAAAAGAGTCTGTTATTTTCGTAGCAGTTGAAGACGGCGAATATATTGGGTTCACGCAACTATATCCATCATTTTCTTCTATTTCAATGAAAGAATTATGGATTTTAAATGATTTATTTGTACAAGCGGCGAAGCGTGGAGCCGGAACAGGTAAAAAATTATTAGAAGCTGCTAAAGAATACGCATTAGAAAATGGAGCAAAAGGTGTAAAGCTGCAAACGGAGATTGATAATTTATCAGCACAACGATTATACGCTGAAAATGGTTATTTGAGAGATAATCGTTATTTCCATTACGAATTAACGTTTTAAAAAATTAAGTTGAAAGAGACATTTTCAAGAAAAAGAATTTCTTTGTAATGAGAAATTCTTTTTTATTTTTGCCTAAATTAAAAAATATGACGAAAATAAAACGATATTTATTTATTGTTAAACAATAAATGTTGTGATAAAATTATGTTGCCATTAAATAAGTGAGGTATTGTAAATGAATCTTAAACGAAGTTCAACAACGTTCTTAAAAGTAATTATTTTTCTTGCTGGAATTTCAGTACTTGCTTTATGCATATTTTTAGTGCCGGAAATGGCGAATTTCGCAGCAAATTTGTATCCTAATATTGCTCCGATGAAATATCTTGTTTTCATTGTGATGTATGGAGCAGCTGTGCCTTTTTACGTTGCTCTTTATCAGGCTTTCAATCTTTTACAGTACATTGATGAGAACACAGCATTCTCGGAATTATCAGTAAAGGCGTTAAAGAATATAAAGCGCTGTGCAATTACAATCAGTGGTTTGTATGTATTAAGTTTGCCACTTTTTCATTTTATAGCGAAAAAAATGGACCCTCCTATTGGGCTAGTGGGACTCATTATCGTTTTTGCTTCGCTCGTTATCGCCGTTTTTGCTGCTATCCTCCAACGACTTCTACAAGAGGCAATTAACATAAAATCAGAAAATGATTTGACGGTCTGAGGTGGCGGATATGACAATCATTATTAATATTGACGTCATGTTAGCAAAACGAAAAATGAGTGTAACGGAGCTTTCGGAGAAGGTTGGAATTACGATGGCGAATCTTTCTATTTTGAAAAATGGGAAAGCAAAAGCGGTTCGTTTTTCAACATTAGAAGCGATATGTAAAGCTTTGGAGTGTCAGCCAGGGGATGTTTTGGAGTATAAAAACGATGAGAATACTCAATAAAAACAGATAACAAATGTAAATAATAGAAGTCAATAAAGAAGGGATAGCCACTAAGCTATTCCTTCTTTACGTTAATTGCTGTTACTAATAAAAAATATAATTTGAATTGCAATGTTTGCGTATCAAAAGGGAACTTGCTACCTTTTGAGGTGATCCGTTTTGTGGAAGACAATTATTTGCCAAAAAGGCTATTTAAACTATGTTTTAAATTATTTCGAGTGAATCAAAAACTTCATTTGTATTATAGTTGATTTAAAACCCAGTTCGTTGCATCTTCAAAGTTATCTGCAATGTAGTTTGGTTCAATATGTGCCCATTTGTCTCGGTACGTATGCAAAGCATCATACCCAGCGCCTGTTCGGACTAGAATCGTAGTCGCATTTACTTTTGCTCCTGCAACAATATCAGTCCAGCGATCACCAACTACAGCACATTGTGTTAAATTAAGTCCATGTTTTTTTGCTGCTTTAAGCAGCATGCCTGTACTTGGTTTACGGCATTCACAACCATCACCGTGTTTATGAGGACATACATAAATATCATCAAAACCGAAGCCTTCTAATTCTTGTACAAAATCGGCTACAGTTGCAATTCCATCTGCGATACCAGGTTGATTTGTGAAAGAGAAAATTTTTATATTTTTAGCTTTTAGTTTTTGCAAGGATGTTTTTGTGAATGGAAATAATGAAAAAGATCCTGGATAATGTATTGTAGTGTCACCACCAATTGTACCGTCACGATCAATGAAAATTGCTTTAATGTTTGTCATAGTTATAGTCCCTTCAATTTATAAGTAGTTTAAAAATGTTTTACAAATCTGTAGCCATTTACTTCATATCCTAATTTTTTGTAAAAAGGATGAGCTTCTACTCTTTTTGTTCCACTAACTAGCCATGTGCCAATGCAATTATGTTTCTTTGCTAATTGCTCGGCATAATCCATCAACACTTGTCCAATGCCTTTCCGTCGTATGTTAGAATCAACGCTAATAATTGAAATCTCTCCATAACGTGTTACATCTTCTAAATTTTCACGTATACGAAATCCAAGTAATCCAAATATAGCTTCTTCTTCCTCGTAAACATATAAAAAATCAAACGGACTCATTTGTACGAATTGTAATCGGTTGTTCATATCTTCATAGGAAATAGAGGAACCTTTTAATTCTTTCGTTAAAGAACAAAGTGCGTCTATATCATCTATCGTTGCTTCACGAATTTGAAAAGACATATTATCCACTCCAATAAAATGTAATCAAACATTTAATATTCTGTTAAAAAATGTTTTTTCCTGCTATGAAAATAAATATTTTATAATGATATATAGATAGTTA
>NZ_JBEUTW010000529.1:0-1009 GCF_040492675.1 Bacillus sp. AP50 | reverse complement strand
GTATGGACCACCATCCTTAATTAAATATATAAATCATATTTTTAGCAGATATTAGTTGTAACTAAATTAATTACATCTTTATGTAACTATTTTAGTTACAACTAATATAGAAGTCAATTCTTTTTTTCGAAAACATTAAATTTCTACATTATAACGAAATTCTGTGTTAACTTGTAAAAAAAAAGAGGAGCCATCTCCTCTTCATAAATAAACACTATTTAATTTGTTCCTTATACTCATGGTTAACAACTACATACCACTTTCCTGTATCAAATTTTTCTTTATTAATCACGTAAACTTTACTTTCTCTCATTACCTCCCCTGGTTTTAATCCCTTAGTAATACTAGAGGTCTCGCCTTTTTCAACCGCATAACTACTAGCTGCCAACACATCACTTTGGTAAGCATTATCATTTTCATCCACTAAATCCACTGATGGTAAAACGGCTAATTTCATCGGTTCGTTTGTGATATTTTTCCCTTCTGCTTCTACAACAATAAAGACATGTCCATCTTCAGGTTTTTGGAATCCTATACTCTCTTTACCAACCTTATCTCTTTCTACAACTCTTTTTACAGTTACATCAAATTTAGGTGTATGAAAATCCTTGTTTACAGCATACTCTTTTTCTTTTATTTTTGATTTCTCTTTTGTTTGTTCTGTATTTTTCTGCTTTGTATTCTCTTTCGTTTTCGCCTCATCAGTTGTTTCCACTTTCTTTTCTTCTTGTTTAGAATTGGTTTCTTTAGATTCTGAAGAAGTTTTGTCGGATGTATTGCCGCAACCAGATAAATTGAATACTAAAGCGCCACCTAAAATACATGTAGTAAATTTTTTCAACATCTCTTTTATCCCCCAATAACACGATATGTAAATTCCTTACTTATCATAGCAAAAAACAAGATCTTAAATTGTTGCATCTTGTCGAATGATTAAGAATAATCAATTGTTTTTATTACATATAAAAAACATGATCTTGATGTAGTACCAAGATCATGTTTTACGTTG
>NZ_JBEUTW010000528.1:0-3121 GCF_040492675.1 Bacillus sp. AP50 | reverse complement strand
ATAGAAACCAAGGTCAAAATGTCTAGAAAGAAATAGTTGAATAAATACTAGCTTCAAATTATAATTACTAATATTCTTCATATAGTTAAATAAAGATAATCTATTTGAAGAAGAAAATTTGAATAGAGAGACAGACTTATAAAAAAATAAGCCTTGGATGATCAAAAGAGGTGGAGAAATGAAACAGTTCTTATTAAAGAGCAAAAGTGTGTTAAGCAATCATTTTGGATTCTTTCTGTTTGCCGTTATTTTATTGTGGCTCAAAACATATGCAGCTTATGTAACGGAATTCAATTTAGGAATTTCAAACACAATCCAAAAATTCTTGCTGTTTTTTAACCCGCTTAGTTCAGCAGTTCTATTTTTAGGACTTGCATTATTTGCAAAAGGGAAACGATCTTATATTTGGTTAATTATCATTAATTTGTTATTGTCGATTCTTTTATACGCAAACGTAGTATACTATCGCTTTTTCAGTGACTTTATTACGTTCCCGACATTAACACAAACAAATAACTTTGGAGATTTAGGTGGTAGTATTCTTGCGTTGCTACATCTTTATGATCCATTATACTTCTTAGACACGATTATATTAATTGTATTAGTCGCAACAAAATTTGCAAATCCAAAACCAATTCGTGTTGCGAAGCATAAATTATCTCTAGTATTTGTAGTAGGTATTTTATTATTCAGTGTTAACTTAGGTCTTGCAGAGTCTGACCGTCCTGAATTATTAACAAGAACGTTTGACCGTAATTATATTGTGAAATATTTAGGTGCATACAACTACACAATTTATGATGGAATTCAAAGTGCGAAAGCATCGACAGAACGAGCATTAGCGGATGGCGATAATATGACAGAAGTACGAAATTATTTAACATCAACTTATGCAAGTCCAAATCCTGAGTATTTCGGTAAAGGAAAGGGAATGAACGTAATTTACATTCATTTAGAGTCATTCCAAAACTTCTTAATTGATTACAAATTAAATGGTCAAGAAGTTACACCGTTCTTAAACTCATTTACAAAAGATGCGAATACACTATACTTTGATAACTTCTTCCATCAAACAGGACAAGGGAAAACATCTGATGCGGAGTTTATGTTAGAGAATTCAATGTTTGGCTTACCGCAAGGTTCTGTCTTTACAACGAAATCTCATAATACGTATCAATCAGCACCAGCTATTTTAGGACAACAAGGATACACATCAGCAGTATTCCACGGTAACTACAAAACATTCTGGAACCGTGACGATATTTATAAATCATTTGGTTTTAATAAATTCTTTGATGCGTCATACTACGATATGAATGAAAAAGACGTAGTAAACTACGGATTAAAAGATAAACCGTTCTTTAATGAATCTATTCCGTTATTACAAACGTTGAAACAACCGTTCTATACAAAGTTTATTACGTTATCGAACCATTTCCCTTATCCAATCGATAAGGCAGAAGCAACGATTGAACCAGCAACAACAGGTGATTCATCAGTAGATACGTACTTCCAAACAGCACGCTATTTAGATGAATCTGTAAAAGGCTTCATCGATTACTTGAAACAATCTGGTTTATATGATAACTCAATTATTGTTATGTACGGAGACCATTACGGTATTTCAGATAATCATAATGCAGCAATGTCAAAAGTAATGGGTAAAGAAATGAACTCATTTGAAAATGCACAGTTACAACGTGTACCATTAATCGTTCGTGTACCAGGAGTGAAAGGTGGCGTACAACATCAATACGGTGGTGAAATTGACGTTCTTCCAACGCTATTACACTTACTAGGTACAGATACAAAGAATTATGTTCAATTCGGTTCTGATTTATTATCACCAGATCATAAGCAAGTCGTTGCGTTCCGTAACGGTAACTACGTAAGCCCAACAGTTACTGCACTAAACGGCAAATACTATGATACAACTACTGGAAAACCTGTAGAATTTACAGATGAAATAAAGAAAAATGAACAAATGGTTCAAAACTCACTAAAATACTCTGACCAAGTCGTAAATGGTGACTTATTACGATTCTACACACCGGAAGGATTCACTCCAGTAGATCGTTCGAAGTATAACTATAACAACCGTGATAAAAACAAAACGAAGGTAAAAACGACTCCGGAAGGGGAAGCTAAATAAATAATAAAAGGCGCTATTCATATGAATAGCGCCTTTTATTTGTAAATATACCATCATTATGAGACAGAACCAGCTGTTGCTTTTTGTTTTGCCTTTCCGAAGAAAACTACACCGACGATGATAATAATGATAAATGCCCATTTAACGAAAGGGTTACTTTCGAAAAATCCAGCGAACCATTTCTCATCTACAATCATTTTCGCGGCAGTATAAGCTAAAACGGCTGCTCCGATCGTAATGATGACAGGAAAACGATCCACCCATTTTAAAATTAATGTACTGCCCCATACGACTACTGGAATAGACACTAATAATCCGATGATTACTAAAGAAAAGTTACCATGGGCAGCTCCTGCAACAGCGAGTACATTATCAATGCCCATTAACGCATCAGCAATAATAATGGTTTTAATAGCAGACCAAAATCCTTCTTCGGCTTTAATATCATGATTTTTGCCCTCAGCGATCAGCTTGTAAGCGATCCAAATAAGAAGTACACCACCAATTAGGAGTAATCCAGGTATTTTTAATAACCAAACGACAACTAAGGTAGCGAGGGCTCTAATGGCAATTGCTCCAATAGTTCCCCAAATGATAACTTTCTTTTGTTGGTCTTTCGGTAATCTTCTTGCTGCTAATCCAATTACGATGGCGTTATCTCCGGCTAACACTAAATCGATTACAATAATGGCAAGCAAGGCAGACAAATATTCAGGTGAAAGAAAATCCATATACATATCACTCCTTAAGAGTAATATGTGCTAAAGTGTTGATAATATAAAAAAGGATTGAAATTGTATATTCAATCCTTTTTTGACTGTATTCTGATATGTATGTTTTTATTTTGAATAAGTCGCTTTTGTAGTTTTTTACTTATCGCGTTTCTTTCTTAAATTGATTCCAAGCTTCTTCAGTTTGCACTATAAATACGATTATATAACATCTACTTATTTAAACTAGGTTAAAGAT
>NZ_JBEUTW010000527.1:0-4682 GCF_040492675.1 Bacillus sp. AP50 | reverse complement strand
TTGTTGTTTTTTGTTTGACAGCACAGTGAATTGCGCATATAAATTCATTATAGATTGTTTTTATAATATGGTTTATATGGGGTTTTCCTGATAATATAATGTGGAATATTATAGTGTTATTAGGTTATTAGGAACATTTAATGCTGTTTCATAACTGAAAGGGAATTGAAAAAAAACTGAAACTTTTCTCATAAAAATTCAATCTAACTTGAAAAATGAAAGGAAAATGAAATTTTCCAAAAGATATTCTTTGTTAAGATAAAAAGCATACATACAAAAAGCATTGACATATCTTAAAAATGTATTTTCAAGATATAGTGGGGGAAAAGATGAGATTAGAAAAACAATTAATAAAAAAGGTGTATTATGAAACATTCCTAATGGAGAATGAAACAAAGTCAATTCTTGACGTACTTGGACAAGCTTATGTAAACGAAGAACGAAATGAGATTTCTGATGGGTCTTATATTCGTTTTGCACAAGGTGAATTTTATTATCGTCATCAAGATTTTGAAGCAGCTATTTTTAAATGGGAGAAGGTTAGTAATGAATTAGCACCATGGGCACAAAAAAATATTGCGGATGCTTATTTCGAACTTAATCAATTACCATATGCTGAAAATATTTATACTTCCATTACTACTGATAATAAAATATTGATGACCGAAATTAGATTACAACTACTTTCTCTTTACATTGAGCAAAATAATTTTGATTCAGCTTTCGGTGTTATTAAAGAAGCAGTTTCTTTAAATCCTGATTATCCGAACGTCACAAAAATTGCCCGTTCCTTTTATGAGGAACAGCAAGATTTTGATAGTGCAGTAGAGCTTGCTGTGAATGAGTTAATTCGAATAGAGTCGTATCCGTGGTTTGAGGTGTTAAAAGGATATATCGATAAAGGGTTTACTAAACATATTTCACCAGACTATTTTTATGATGCATTAGCTACATTAAATAATGTAGATCAAGTACAATTTACACAAATGGTTTCATCACTTTGGAACAGTTATAAAGATGAACCAAATTATTTATTATGGCTTAATACAATAAATGAATTTTTCTTACATATTGAAATACATTCGTCCGATATATGGAACAAAGTTTCTGCTCTTTACGAAGAAACGTACTTTACATTAATTCAAGGTCAATATACGCTTAGACAATTAGACGATATCATACCAAATCTGTTAGCAAACTGGTTAAAGGTAGTCAATCCATCTTATGCTGTATTTCCATCTGCAGCTGTATTGGCATGGGATGAGATTTTCCCTTCCAAAATAGATTCAGCAAATATAGAACATGCGGAAAACTTACTGTCACATTCTATTAATCATGTAAATGGCTTAGAGTACAGCTTACACCTTTTTGAATCTATTACACAGTGGGCACAAAAGCAGAATATAGAAATAGGTCACCGATTTAAATGGTTAGTTGACGAGCTCGCAGATTTAAGAACAAATCGTATTTTAGTAACGGGAACTTCAGGGAACGGAAAAACTACATTTATTAACTCTATATTAGGAGAAAATATATTAGAAAAATCAATTTCAAATGTAGTAGTTTTAAAAAATGATGCTCATATAGAAATAAACGCTATAACAGACTCAGCAATTACAACAACGGAAGATATCACTGATTACCATAATATGATGTCTCAGCACCATCAAACATATAGAGATAGAGCGTGTGTTGAATTTAAATTACCATGCAGATTTTTAAATGAAAATAAACTTACATTTGTAGTGACACCTGGCTTTAATAGAAATAACGACACTAGAGATGAGATATTCGAATATTTAAATTCTGTAGACGAATTACTGTTCGTATTGAATGCGGATTCACCTTTTACTGATAAAGAACGTGACATTCTATTAAGTATTCAAGAACATACGCCAAATTTACAAATTCATTTCTTATTAAATAAAATCGATAACATTTACAGTGAAGCAGAAGTGAAAAGGGTATTACATGATACGGCAACGAGAATAAATACATATTTTCCGTATGCGAGAATTTTCCCTTATTCCTCGTTATATACAAGTAGTCAACAATTAAATGGTTTAATCGAGTTTATTCATTTTAACTTTAATCATAAAAATATCGATGCAGAACGTACTGAAAAGTTATTATTTTTCATTCGAAAAACAATTACATATCTTTTGGAGAAACGTGTTGAGAAAGAAAATAACCTGGTGGATGCTATTAATTGGAATGAAGATATGCTAGTGAAACTAAACGGTAGCATTAATAACCTTACTGCATTTGAAAGGGAAAAAATTCATTTCATTACACAATCATATCGTTCAATGAAGACTGAAATTACAAATGATCTTACCGAAAATATTCCGAAGATATTAAAGAGCTGTTCTAATTTAATTAGTGAAGAAAGTGATTTCGGGCACATGGATACGGAACTAAATAAAGCAATGAATGAAAGAGTGCATAAATATTTAGAACAAACTGTATTACCTAATCTTGCTCTTTCTATGCAAAATTGGATTGCAACTTCTAATAATGAGCTTCTTCAAAGTCAAACGTATTTAGAAGAACTTAGTGAAGGGCTTAATTCACTATTTGGAGAAAATAAAATACAGTTAGAATGTGACTTTAAAGTGCTTGATGACTGGCGCAGAGATACTGACAGGATGACGACTAGAATACAAATGGATGAAGTAAATATTTTACGTCGATTTACGCCAGCACAATTTTTACTAAAAAGTGCCGGTAAATTATTTGGAGTTCTTCCTAAAAATAAATCTATGCTATATAACAAATATAAACAGTATGTAGAAAATGAAGATTATACTGAAGTAACGGCTTCTATTATGAAGAAATTTTTCTTGCAATTTGAGCTGTTTGAAAACACACAAGAGAGGGATATTCATATATTCTTTAGGAATCCATTTAACTCCTTAAAGCAAGCTGTAGAAAATACGCAATTAGAAATACAAGAAAAACAAGAGATGTTACATAAAATGAAATCAAATCCTGAAGTTTATCATGATTCTATCATGCTCTTTGAATTGAGATTGCGTCAATGTGAAGTAATTTTAAATATAGGTGATGATAATACCTATACAGATGTAGCTTTAGAAACAAGTGTAGAATAAAAGTAAAAGGGAGCAACTGTAATAAGTTGCTCCTTTTTCATATAGATTATTTTTCTGTTTCTTTAATTTTAGTTTGTACTTCGCCAGTTTTAATTTTATTGCTTTCTGAGAAACGTAATAAATCGCCTTCAATAATTTTGTCAGACATTCGTAATTCATTTTGTGCACGTTTAATGAGGGCTTGAGCTTCTTTTTTTGGTAAATCTACAATTTCACCTGTTATACGGTCGTAGAAAGTGTTGTTTTTGTATGCATACTTATCTGTAACGAAGCTACCATCACGTAAAACAACAAAGCCAGTATATTCATCTGAAAACATATCATGGCCAAAACGGATATCATTCGTAGAATCAACACCTAATAAATTTAGAATCGTAGGTTTCATATCGATTTGTCCCGTAGGCTTTGAAATAGTTTGACCTTCTGTTTGTCCAGGAATATGAATATATAAAGGTGTACGTTGTAAATTTAAAGTATCAAATTCTGTTATTTGATCTTTTTCTAAAAACTGTGCCATTGCACGATTATGTTTTTCGGAAATTCCATAATGATCACCGTATAACACAATAATAGAATTATCGTAAAGCCCCTCGGCCTTTAGACGTTCAATAAATTTTTTAATGGATTCGTCTAAGTAACGTGCTGTTACGATGTAACGATCAAATACGCCATTACCAGAGTTGTATGGTTCAATGAATTTTGTATCTTCATCATACGTAAATGGATAATGGTTTGTTAAAGTAAGGAAACGAGCATAGAATGGTTGATTAACAGTTTTTAATATATCTACTGATTGATCAAAGTATTCGATATCTTTTAATCCCCAATTTAAATTTGTTTCTGGTGTAATTTTGTAATCAAGCTCATTATAGTAACGATCATAACCAAGAGCAGAGTACATGATATTACGATTCCAAAATGTTGCGTTATTCGCATGGAATACAGAAGTGAAATAACCTTGCTGACGTAAAATTTCTGGAGTTGCAGTATAATCATTGTTACCGTGTGTGAAGAATACAGCTCCTCGATTTAATGGATACAACGACGTATCGATTAGAAATTCTGAATCGGATGTTTTCCCTTGACCAGTTTGATGGAAAAAGTTATCAAAGTAATAACTTTCATTTATGAATTCATTTAGGAATGGTGTAACTTCTTGCCCGTTCACTGATGCGCCTATTAAGAAGGTCTGCAAGGATTCAAGAGTGACGACAATTACGTTTTTTCCTTTCGCTGCACCAAACATATTAGGGTTTGGCTCGCTTTGATTTGCTTTTACGTAGTTTTCAGTTTCTTGTAATTTACTACTATCAGCAAGTGCTTTTTGTGACCCAGCTTTTACTTGCAGTGTTAAGTCATATACTTGGTGAGTATATAAGCCTAAATTTTTGACAAGCATGACTCGATCGAATGATCTTGTTAATAATTCAGGGCGCTCTTTTTCTGCAAGATGTAGATTCGCAAAGAATACACCAATCGTTAAAAGAAAGTATAACAAGCGCGTAGAATGAGTTACACGTTCTGTTTTAAAGACCAATGATTTCTTTTTTAATAAAATAAAGAAGAAAA
>NZ_JBEUTW010000526.1:0-4220 GCF_040492675.1 Bacillus sp. AP50 | reverse complement strand
TTCCTATACATAAAGATATTTTTAATTACATTAAAAATTTTAAAAAATTACAAAAACAACTTCCAACAATAGAAACCGTAATGAATATATTTGAAGAATTTGAAATGGTCGAATTAGAAAAAACAGAATTTGTAGTAGATGCTCTGAAAGAAGATTGGTTACATAGAAAATTCAAGCCCTTTCTTCAAAAAGCAGCAAACCTTGTCGCTGAAAAGAAAACTGTAGAAGCTATTTTAGATATTAAATTAAATGCCACGAATATGTTAAAACTTGTGAATATTGACAACAAAGGATACTCATATACTGGAATGGCGGATACACGTAAGAGTAAATACTTATCAATTCATGGTAGAGATGAAAATGAAATTTTAGGAGCGACTACAGGCTTTAAAACATTAGATTTAGTGACTAATGGATTAGTAAGTGATGGGCAAGAAACTGATTATTTTCTTGTTTTCGCACCATCTAATATGGGCAAAACATTAATATCCTCATTTATGTTAATGTCCGCTTGGAATAGTAATATCGAGTGGGATTTCCCTGCATACTTTGCTTTAGAACAACGTGCCGAAGAAATTGCCCGAAATTGGGATCATGTCCTGGCTGGTGTATCAAATTTAGGCATACAACGTGGTACTATGTCAGCTGAACAAAAAGACCGTTATATCTTCTTTTTAGATCAACTAAGGAAAAAGCAAAAAGATATGGTCATCTATGATATTCAAAAAAATGGTGGTCGCCCCTATACAGTTACTGAAATACAACGCGTCCTTGAGTCTGAAGGACATACTCGCTTTGTTTTAGATCAATTATCCAAAGTACGCTTAAATAGCTCCAATAATAATTTTGGGGATTTAAGACAAAGATTATTTGATATATCAGCAGCAGTACGTGAAATGATTTTAGGAACAGGAATTCCAGGTTATGTAGTAGCACAAGCTAACAGAGAGTCCGCTAAAAGAATAAAAAAAAGTCTAAATGATAGCACGATGACTGGTGAAGATATCGGGGAAACTTATGCAATTTTTCAAGATGCTAGCAAAGGTATATCTATTATCAAAATAAATGAAAATACCTTTAAAGTACAGGTTATAAAAAATCGTGGCAATGCTAGTGGTCAAAGTTTCATTGTGCGATATAACTTTGATACCGGACTGATTAGTACCATAAACAATCAGTATGAAAAACAGTTCTTCTAGTCTTAATAATGGAGATGAAAATACATGCAAAAAGCAAAAAATGTAGAAATTCTCGAAAATACATCACTTGATATAACAAGTCTAATAGATGATTTGCGTTTTAAGTATCAGTATTCCCTTAGATATCAAAGTAACCATGCAGCATTTTCAAAGAAAAATGATAACGGCAATTATATAATGTGTTGCTGTCCGAATCATACAGAAACAAGACCATCATTTGGTATTTCTAAAACCCCTCCCTATCACACACACTGTTTCTGTTGTGGATACTTAGGAACCATAGATTGTGTAATTGAAACCGCTTTTGTTTTAGAACGAGGCAACGGATTAAAAGCCCTATTATCAAATTACTATTTTGAAGACAATCGTAAACCTTTAGACATTACAAAAATCTTAGCTACAAGAAAAAAATGTATAAAAGCAAATACATTATCCGAAGAAACACTCAAAAAATTGGATGAGGAAAAATTTAAAAATCAAGGAAATTACAATGTAGCAATGTCCTATTTAATTAATCAGCGTGGAATAAACATGAAGACTTTAGATACTTACGAAATAAAAATAGATGTCAGAAATAAATGTATCGTATTTCCGCAACGTACTCGAAACGGGGATCTTCGCTTTTTACAAAAACGAAAAATTGGAAGCAATTATAACGGTTCAAAATTTATCAACGAAGGATTACCAAACAAAAAAGATATTTTATTTGGACTTCATTTAATTAATCAATTACGTACATCAGCCAATCGAATTAAAAGAGTTCGTATCGTAGAATCTCCTATAGATGCAATGAGTAACTATCAAGTAGGTATTCCTGCTGTTGCAATTAACGGGAAATTATTATTTAAAAACCAAATACGCGAATTACATCTAGCAGGTATAGAGATAGTTGATCTATTTTTTGACAATGACAAAGCTGGAAAAGATGCAACACAAAAAGCAACAAAACACTTAATACAGGAAGGATTCACGGTCAATCATACTCTTTATCCACCCCAATTCACTGAAGATTCAAAAATCGACTCCAATGACTTACTTAAGATGGGGTTACTAGATAAATTAAATACAAATTCAATTAGTTTACTAAGCAGTAAATTTTAATTCATTCAAATAAAGGGGATTTATATAATGAACACAGCAACTATAAACTTTCAAGATTTAATAATGGAAATACTAAACTCTGAATCTATAGCTAAAATTTTTAATTTTGAATTATTTAAGGTGAGAAATCAAGATAAAGAAGATGTGAAACAAGATTGTATCTTGCGTATAATGAAATCTCTTCAACAAACAACAGTTCCATCTGAAAAGCTACCTTCATTCTGTCAAACCATTATTAAAAGAACCGTGGTTGATTATTATCGTTATACAAATAGAATGGTAGAACAAAATTCGACTTCAGTATTTTATTGTGATGGATTTATTGAAGACGATTCTAGTGAAAACAATTGCCCTACATTTTGCCAAGAGTCTTACGAACAAGGATATGAATTCTCAATTGTTAAAGCAGATTTTGAAATACATAGAAATAAATTTACTCCGACTGAACAACATGTCATAGAATACATGCTATATGACGGCTTAGGAGTCTGTATGAATTTAGCCGAAATCGCAAACGAACTTAAAATTAATAAATCGCACTCAACAAGAGCATTAAAGAAATTGCGTAGCATTTATTGTTGTTAATATACTTAGTTCCCTACTACCTCAAACAACAATCACCTAAAAATATTGTAAAACAATTAAGAACATTTTGTAAACAAAAGTAACTTTTATTTTCATTATAAATTCCGCAACTATTTAATTAGTTATTACGATAACTATTAATCAGTCTAGTATATACAACTAGTATACAACATCGACAATAATTTTCAAAGGCGTTTATCTGTTTCTTATTAGATTTCAGCCCTCTTTTATATATATAACCATTCATTACATGAACTTGATTGGAAAATTATTAAGCTTAATTATTGATTTGTTACTATTAAGTATTGACTAGATTCATAACTTACAGTCTGCATTTAAAAACTTAAGTTCTGTTTATTTATATAAACAGAATAAACAAAGTTAATTTAAATAAACCTTTATATCGATATATAACAATTGAATGACGTTATATATCCTGTCAATTTAAGGAGGAAATAAAGTATGACGACAATAAAAGGATTAGATGCAATTTTAAAAGTGGGAAACACCTTTCTTACGTTTAAAGATAAAAAACCACTTACACTTTTATTTATCGATTGGTATGAAAATCTGGTTGGTATTCGCGAGCATTATGAACCTACCTTAAAACCCAAATATATACGTTGTCCAGGGACAGATGTGTGCCCCCTTTGTCACGTTAATCCTGGTAAATATCCGAATTTGAAGATTAAATTACGTGTATATGATCCATTAGATAATAAGATTAAGCTAGTCTCTTTAGCGAAAACCCACATTCAAAAATTACACACAGACTTTAATCTTTACATGATTGATCCTACAAAAGATTTTGTCACTATCTCTAGAAGTGGGACAGGTGCTAATGATACCACTTATTCAGCTAAACCATACTATTATACTTCAGTGGATGAAGAACCTATATTAAGGAAGCCAGACTTTAATGAAATTGAAATGCTTGATATATCAACATATATAACTTCTCATAGTCCCGGTGAAATCCAAGAATTTATGAATGCAGCCTCAACAATATATAATTTACAGCAAGCACAGTTTCAATGTAGTTCCCCTACTCTTTCATTAACTACTGAAGGTTTTGATGAAAAGGAACCATTGAGAACTACTAATCATAAATTACCGTTTTAGAAAACCGTATGGAATTTTAATTTCTATTATTAAATATAGAAAGGGACGATTATGTCGTCCCTTTTTGAAGTAAGGAGTTGTAAATTTTGTTTTTTAAATCAAATGAATTCAATCAGGACATTTTTACACTATTAAATAAGCGCGAAGTAAAAGAAAGCACGCAAAAAACTCGTACAAAAAAAAATGAGAAAAAAAAGAGTACGATAAAATAAA
>NZ_JBEUTW010000525.1:0-5112 GCF_040492675.1 Bacillus sp. AP50 | reverse complement strand
ATATAAGGTTCGTGATAGACGATAGGCTATTAGGCGAAAATTATAATTTACATGAGTAGCTGTTCGGTAGTAGTTTTTGATTCCTAATATATATTGATTATATTTGTTGACAGATATTACAGTTGGTTTATGTTGAATTTCTTTGATTAACTTTTTGGTTTTAGCTAAAATAGTTTTTATTTGTTTATTTGAAACGTGAGTATTAGCAACAAATTTATTCTTCTTTTTAACTGCTTTTAATTTGAATCCTAGAAATTCTGATTTACCCTTTGTAATATTTGTTATCTTTGACTTTTCTCTTGATATATTAAGCTGTAGGTGATTTTCAAGGTATTCTTTGACCGCATGGAATATCTTCTTTGCAGATTCGTGAGAATCTGTAAAGATTTTAAAGTCATCTGCATATCGTACGATAAACATTTCTTTTAACTTTGTAGACTTCAGTGCTCTATATTTGTGAAGGCTTGTGTACTTGTGTTTCGTATCCATGTTTTCCCATTGGTTCGAGATCCACCAGTCTAGATCATTCAGTACAACGTTCGATAGTAGTGGTGATAAGATACCACCTTGCGGTGTTCCTTTTGAAGGTATACCTACGCCTTCTATCGGTGATTTAAGCATTTTTGAAATAATGCTTAGCACCCTGTTATCTTTTATTCCAATGTTGTATAGCTGTTTTATTAGCTTGGTGTGATTTACATTGTCAAAGAATCCTTTTACATCTACTATATGATGTTTCTTCCCTTTATTTATAAGAGATTGACATCTAGCTATTGCATGTTTTGTCGCTCGATTAGGTCTGAATCCATAGGAATGATTGTAGAATTTTGCTTCACATATTGGTTCGAGAACTTGTTTAAACATTTGTTGGATTAGTCTGTCTCTCATTGTAGGAATACCTAAAGGTCTTGTTTTACCGTTTTCTTTAGGTATTGCTACCCTTCTTACTTTTTGAGGTTTATAATCATTTAAAGCTGTTCTAATGTCCTTTATGAAGTTTTCTACATTTTTCATTTTGTAATTATCTATGGTTATTCCATCTGTACCTTTTGTCTTTGAGCCTGTATTGGCTTTGATATTGCGGTATGCGAGTAGTATATTTTCTTTTGATGTTATAATTTCATATAATCCTATTCCTTTTGTGCAGTTATATTTATTGCGCTCATATAGCGTGTCAAAGGTGGATTGCATACCGTAGTACTCGCTGTTTCTCAGTGTAGCGTTCATCGATGGATATATTGCTCCTTCCTTATGGAAAGTCCCATCATCATACACGACCTTATGAACTTCATTTGGTTACTATTGCTTAATTTCTTTAATGACTCGGGGTTATCCCTCCACTATGTTTCCATAATTTCATCGGTACTGTACCCCTGCTTTCACGAGAGTAAATCAATTTCGGCTTTATACCTTATATGAACCAACCCCAAGATAGTGGTTTAAATAGTTGTCTCTCGCTTCCCACGTTCCGATTTAACTAGCTGTACATCTAATTTTAGGTGGATACTATAGGCCTGTAAGTTCTCTATGTTCATTGTTACATAGTACGAATTTCATAGGTTCGATTCTTACTTTTCGTTGACTTACCCCATACAAGGGATACAGTTTTCACTGTATTTGAATTTTAGACCCGTACATTCGTATCTTCGTCAGACCAATTGGTCATTCTCACCATGATTAGTTTATAGCCAACCGCATTATCAATTGCCATATACATGTTGTCATATACTTAGGCTTTCTTCATGCGTCTTCACCTAGCTTCATACAGTGTGGTCTATCAACTTCCTCTGCATGTAGGAGTATTATTGGGAGTGTTTCAGCTCAACATGAAGGCTTTCATTCCACTCACTCGTTAAATCAGTTATTACTATCTGCGTTAATCTAGATAGTCTTCTCATTTCATAGTTATTAACTATTTATAGAGAAACGTGTCGCACCGAACCATTCATCGATACCTTTTATAATCTTATATTCGTTTTTTTGGTCACGTGAAGCAACACCACTTTGAACAAAATCATATAGTTTTTCTACCTGTACTTTTAATAGTTTGTGCATACGGTGTACACGTTCTACATCGTCGTACATATCTATTAAGTCATCAAAGGTCACATCTTTTTGTGGGTTATGTAGTTTTAATAAATAAATATGTTGCTTAAGGTGGTTCCGTTGTGCTTGTTCAAAGAATGCATTATTAGATTCCGACAAACCCTGGATAACCATTGCAAAAACCTCGGCTACTTTATCAACTGGTCCACGTAAAATATTAATGTTTTTGGTATCAGAGTTTGTGGGATCAATATAATAAATTGAACTTTCAGGAATCTTGTGTGCTTGTACTAATTTAAATACCTTTTGACATAAATCATTACTCGGTTCAATAACAGTTATCCCATTTAAAAATGTTCCTTTTACTTCTTCGGTATCATAATTATTTTTTTTATACGTATTTTCAAACTTATTTATAAAACGTACCATCCAGTGTAAATCTTGATTAATCATTGGAATAATTAAACTAGATGTCTTACCAGAACCAATAGGACCAATAATAATTCCATTTAAGGTTCTATCTTTCCCTTTGATTCGAATCATTTCTTTGTGCTTAATATGAGGCCCTATCTCAACATCAGGATATATTTGTTTCTCTTGGCTATTAAACCACTTTTGCAACTTATGATTTTTATATTCGTATTTTTGTACCCACTTTAAGATTTCTTCTCTGTAACGGACAATATGGCCACTATACCAAAGAGTAAACAAAATCATAAATACGGTCGGTAAGAATACAAATATCATAGTGAGTGTATGGAAATTTCCTGTTAATACATCCCCCATTGCTTGATATTCACCAAAATTAACATGTTTTGCTTTATTCATAAGATAAGGAATAACTTTTGCATGGATAGGAGTAGTTGCAAACCATAAAAACTGAATATCTACTGCAATATGAGAAGCAATTAAAATTAATAACTTGCCATTTTGAAATTGTAAAGCTGGGATACGGCTGTAGAACCTAAAACTAAATTCTCCTAATAGCAAAGAGAAGAACATTAAAAATAGTGGTACATATGTAATTTCTATAGGATAAGACGGTGGTTCAAATGCATAGTAGAGTAACTGTATGTAGTTTGCTACACCAAATCCAAATGAAAGGATAAATCCGCTAATTAAGGCGATTGTAGTGTATAATGGTAATCTTTGCTTAGATGTCTCCATAAAGGTTCACCTACTTTTTAAAGACATAGTTGAGCTTTATGGTGTAATGTAAAACGATTATGAAGTTCTGGCCTGAATTGTTCCTTTGATTTTTTTAGAAAGAACTTCGCTGCATCTTCAGTTTGTTTTAAATATAAGTCAATACTATCTCCTTCACACAATTGGTTATATTCTTCTTGAGAAAGTACTGCAATATTTATCTCTAGTTTGTTATTCGTTGCAGTTTCAATTATTACATCGTACCAATAATAATTAGGTTTTCCTGGAATTTTGATATCTTGTAGGGAAACGCAAAATTTAGCTCCCCCTTCTGTAATATGTTTAAGGACTAGTTCTGGAGTTTTAAATGCTTCTCTTGCTGAGAGCACTCCCCCAGTAGTTGTTGCAAATTGTAAGTTCATTGTCATTTTCCACTTCCACCTTTCTCCATACAAAAAAAGGCAAGCGACGCCCACTGTAAAAACAGCGTGTGTCGCTTGCCTTAATTTCATATGTTCTGATTTGATTGTAGTTTTGAGTGTTTAGTTCAAACGTTATTCTATCACCTTAAATAATAAAAATCAATAAAGTTATATAAAGGTATATAAAAAATAAACGATTAATATAATTCTACAAGTTTACGTCTTTTCGGATTAACGTTATTTGCAGCATGTACCATGATCTGTTCATCGGTTGCTATATTTGTATTTTGAATGGATAGAAGTAGTACATTATCATAAGTGTCCATCAGTAGAATATCTCTAGGATTTTCACGTTTAGGATAGATAACTACAAGCGGAATGCCTTCATCTCCATTCCTTCTTGAAAACACGACATCATCTAATCTTGCAATCATTCGGTAATCATTTTCATTTCCAAAAATAAAAAAGAAATCTTGAATAGAAGCTTTATCTCTCTTGTATGTGCGTCGAAGGCCACCATCTATTGATTCTTTAAACGTTTGAATTTTTTCGACAAAAGTGTAACGCCAATTAACATCTCCTACTGTACGTTGAGATAAAGGAAAAAGAATATCTTGTTCCCAGTTTTGATTATCATCTGTTCCTAGAATGATATCTGAAATAACATCCCCAGCATCTTTCAATGAGCAAATGTGTACATTTAGATTTGGTATATTCATTAATAATTCATGATGCTTCCGCATAGAAAATAATAGATTTTTCATACGTATGTATGGCGGTTCTGCATCTTCAGCAAGGAACATTGATTTGTCGTACATAACAAAGACAACCGTTACATCCTCATTTGCTTTTTTTGCATATTCTATGTACTTCTCTACTTTTTCAACTAAGGTAGAATTTGTCTCTTTGCACATGTCCATCTCAATATGGATATTTTTATCTTGGTATGAAATATGTTCATCAGGAATCAAGGCCAATTGGTTGTCCTCAATTTTTATATTTTTTTTCTGGTAAAAAGAACGAATATCCAATTCATATAATACTTCATTGGTTTGTGTCTTCTTTGTAGTCGCTAAAAGAGTACGGATCATGACTTCACGTGAACACATAGTGTGAAGAGAAGTTGTTCTTGAGTACCGTCTTTTTGAACTTTTTTTTGGAATTCTTCCTATTTCCAATAAGAATTCAATTGTCTTTTCTTTTAAGGAAAATAAAGCGCGTTTCGTAATACTATCAGCCCTTTTATCTATTCTTTTAGTTAGCATAGCTCCATATTGTGAGTAACGGTCAAGCTTTGTAAATATGCTAGCTTCAGAACATTCTCTTCCCTCAAATGCACTATATAACTGCGTGATTTGCCTTGTTGTAAGTGCTCTTTTGTAATATAAAACTGTAAAGACAAATATGTCAGCTTCTTTTAAGTGAAAATGTTTTTGGGTACCTGATCTTCTATATTTATACACTTTTTCGGACAATGCATACACCTCTTATATTGAAT
>NZ_JBEUTW010000524.1:0-2021 GCF_040492675.1 Bacillus sp. AP50 | reverse complement strand
CTCTTGATAAATTTGGATAAGACAAATCGAAAACTAGATTTATTGGTACAGTTATCCATTTTAATAAATTTGTTTGAGGATTATTAATTAAAGCTGTGGAGCCCTTAACGAATCCAGCTAAAATTAAAGACATAAATCCTCCCCCGGAACTGCCATAAAACAACACATTTTTCGAATCAACTTTTAACTTTACAAATACTATTTCTAAAATATTTGCTATATCTTGTAAATAAAATCTATTTAACTCTCCCTGTCCCCAGCCTAAAGATAATTTCCCAAGATATAACGTAGGGTCATTATAATATATAACAGTATCTTCAAATTCATCCATCCAAGAATGTCGATGAAAAATAGGTGGACCAATTGGCTGTTCTTGAAACCCACCTGCTCCGGATCCAAAAACAATAGTGTTAGAAGCATCGGGCTTAATACGAATTAAAAATTCATACGTTACTTTATCCCAATCAACCTTGAGTATAAATGGTTCTGTAATTTGAAAATCCATTTGCCATAATTGTTCATATGAAATGTTAATTTTTTTGTACTGGTCTAACAGTTTAATCACCCTTTCCATCTATTTCAAGATGTTCTATTAAGTAAGAGAGAGCTTCAACGTGATCACCAATTATTCTTAATACTGCCGGAGGATGTCCATTGTGACTTACATTCTCCATTAAACGAATTCTATTCGGTTTTACAACATCAACGTAATGTACACATTCTACTCTATACCCTTGTAATATAGCTTTTACTTGTGCAAGACTAGGGCATAGTAAGCTTTCCCAGCCTATTGCATCTAAACATGATCTACTCATAGCATGTGGAATTGCTACTAATGAGCCATTGCTTAATTCTGGACGATTATATGCTAAATTAAGCATATATTTTACGACGTCTACAACATAAAACGGAGGATGTAACATCGGATTCAAATCATTTAATGCTATGTCTACACCAGCTGAAACTGCTTTTGTAAAATGATGCAAATTACTTCCTGAAACACTAAAATCACCATCAATAAATAAAAGAATATCTCCTGTAGCTTCAAGCGCTCCAATAGCACGTCCAACATTATGACCAAGTCGTTCGTTATATTCAATAATAGTAACACCAAGTCTTTTAGCAATATTAGCCGTTTGATCTGTCGAACCATTTACAACGACAATTATTTCTAGTGGTTCTATTTTTCTCGCCTCAAGTATTACTTGTTCTATAGTCTCTTCTTCATTTTGTACTGGTATAATGACAGAAAGTTGTTTCCCGTTATAAATTGAAGAATGCATTCCCCAGCCTCGATGATACGAAGGATACTGCTTGCTTTCACCTAATCTTTGAATAATATCTCTTCTTTTTCCTGCATCAGTAAAACCTACTCTTCTTCCCTTTTTCTCTATCCATTTGGATATACCAATTAAATATTTTTCCACTTTCTCTTTTTCATTTTCTAATAATTCTTTTTTAAATAAATACCCTTCTTCTTCGAACATTTCATCTTTAGATAACGTTCTTATTGCACATTGATCGTTAATCCGCCACCCCTGATTCACAATCTTCATATAAGATAGAACGATATCTTCCATATAATTAAAGCCGATGTTTCCCACTACTTCCTTCGTAAGCGCATATGGTAACGAAAGTATTGAATTGCTTTTTAAATCTGGTCGACTTAAAATTTCATTTAACATTTTTCTCCATACAATATCCATATTTGGACATTTATCAACTTCTATAAATTTATCTATTTTGTTTAATACTACATCAGCCTGATTTGTAACGACTGGCTCAATAAAATTCTTCATTTCATTTGAAGATAATAAAAAATTACTATCTACAAATAACAATACATCTCCTTTTGCTGCCTTTACAGAAGCTTCATACCCATCATAATACGTACTATATTTATCCATCAAAACAATATGGCATTTATGTTTCTTTGCTATTTCATACAAATTACTTCTATCGTTAGGAACGAAAATTATAATTTCAAGAGGATTTAGCTTCCATATAGATTGAATTGACTC
>NZ_JBEUTW010000523.1:0-5580 GCF_040492675.1 Bacillus sp. AP50 | reverse complement strand
GATTAAAATGGAGTTTTCCTTTATGAATATATAAACAATATTTATAAAAAAATTTAATCATTTTAAGTCGAATTATTTTAGACATTATAAACTAGCAAAAATAAGAAGTAGATAGTGCCCCTATCTAAAAAAATTTTTAATTGCTTCCAGTCTTATTTTATGACTGCATTCGTCACAGCAATATTTCCCTTTTGGATTTTCCTTGAATTGCTTATATTTTTCAGTTCCTTCATTTACTCGAAATACACTTTTACAGCAAAAACAAATAACCTCATAAAATATCATGACCTTCCCCCTCATCAGGGTGATATGTTACTTTTGAGTTGTCCGCTCAAAGATTGTAATAAGTTCTTTAGTGTAATCTTTAACGTTTAAATCGGGGTTCCTCATTAGCTCGAGGCTAAATCCGTCTATGGCATGCCTGATTGTTAAAGCCATCACCCTTAAGGCTGTTTCGGAAAATTCTCGAAACACCCCCTCTTGCATCCCTAAACGTAGAATATTTTTAATGGGAAGAAAAATAGTTTCATCATGGTCTGCTGCAAACCGAAGTTTCCCTTCATCTGTCCTTTCATTTGAAACAATTTCTATAACAGCGAATACATGCTTTCGATGTTTATCTATAAATTTCAGATTCGATTCAATATACGTTTGGAGCATTCCTTCTGGGGTCGTTTGAGCTTCAATTTGCGGACAACTAAAGGACTGGCAAGCTATATAATAATCGATTATAACTTGCTCTAGAAGTTCCTCTTTGTTTGTAAAGTAATAAGAAATAACCCCCTTACTTATTTTTGCACGTTTAGCGATTTGTCCTAAAGAGGCTTTTACATAACCTACTTCAGCAAGTGTTTCAATTGCACATTCCATAATTTGAGCCCTCCGGGCTTTTTCAATAAATGACTTTTCTTTTTGATTGTTTGTTTTATTTTTTGTATTCATGTTTATATTTTAGCACAACTGTTCAAAAAAATACAATTAAAACCATTTTTTCAAAACGGCAGGACTTTTTTTATAAACAGTACTACTTTATTTCAAATCTAGATTCGGACTACATAAACATCTTTTTTTCTTCAACTAAGAGTGCGGATTCATACAACAAGAATTATTTTTTCAATTATTAAAAAGAAACAACGAGACAATATTCCAAATGATAGAGGTATGTTATAATAAGTGAATAAGGGTTTTACTCTTATTCACTTATTATAGGAGAGTGTTTAACATGATTATCAAGTTCATTCGTTTACGTTAATTTTAAACACAATTTGTTATGCCCAGTTATTTATTTCAAGATGTTTGGATTTATTTGAGTGTGTCTTTTTTATTAACTAAATACGAATGAAATGAGGATTTAATCATGAATGAAAAAATTATTAAAATTAATGACATTGATATATGTACAGAGAGCTTTGGCAATTCAGAAGATCCAGCAGTACTACTGATTATGGGAGCCATGTGTTCAATGGTTTATTGGGATGAAGAATTTTGTCAACAATTAGCTGATACGGGCCGTTATGTTATTCGTTATGATAATAGAGATGTCGGACGGTCAACTACTTATGAGCCGGGGAGTTCCCATTATACTGTGGTAGATATGGCTGATGATGCGGTTGGGGTACTCGATGCATATCATATTGACCAAGCACACATTGTTGGAATGTCATTGGGTGGAATGATTGCTCAAATTATAGCCTTAAGAAACCCACAGAGAGTTCTAAGTATAACTTTGATTGCATCAAGTATTTTTGGTTCTGAAGACAACAACCGTAATTTGCCTCCGATTGACGAGAAGATACTCGCTTACCATGCTAATGGGGCCAAACTAAATTGGTCGGATGAAGAATCTGTTGCAAATTACTTGGTTACAGGATCATCATTACTCTGTGGTTCAAAGCATAAATTCGATGAGAAGAGGGCTTATAAGCAGGTAGAAAAAGAAATAAAACGAGCAAATAATCTACTCAGTATGTTTAATCACTCCCTTCTTAAAGGCGATGATTCTTATGAGGGGAAGTTAAAAGGAATCAATATACCAACTTTGGTTATCCATGGTACAGAAGATACAGTGCTTCCATACGAGCATGGTCTTGCTCTTGTTAATGAAATTCCGCATGCTTTGTTACTAACCCTAGAAGGATCGGGGCACGAAATTCATTGTGATGATTGGGTTCATATTATCAACGCTATTTCGAACCATACTTCTGTCTTGTAATCATTATAGGACTCGTATAAAATAAAAAACACTTGAAAAAAGGGCTACAATCAACCTTGTAACCCTTTTTTCTATTAAAAATCAGTTTTGAAACTGTTGCTCAGTTAAAGAATATTAATATTCAATCATTGATATTCCCATCCTAAAAGGGGTAGCGTCACACATCCATCAACTTAAGGTTTTAGACTATTTTTGAAGTTAAAAGCACGTTACTATTTTCTTATGTAAATGAGAAAGGGTGACGTGCTTTTTATGAATATAAATCAAAAACAAGAATTATCTTTATTCGCTGAAGAGTTATATCGATATATGTCTCCCGCTACAGTGGATGTCTAAACCAGTGTTTATGATTCCGAACACTGAAACGATTATTGCTACAACGTCTTTAATTGTTTCGATCACCTTACCTCCTTCTTATTCACTTAATACATTGTAATATATCTATATTCATATTGGTATAGATATATTTAAGTTACTTAATATACTTAAATTATATAAAAAACAAAGCCCTTAGACTCCTTCCATTTTACTCAATGTAATAATAAGACCACTACCCATCAAACTATGAAAGTCCAACTCCCTTCAAAGACCTTAGCTTGGATGATGCGTCGAGACATCTATAAGAAGAATATGATCTTACACATATTCAAAATTCTTGGGTGTTTCAGAAACAAATAAATAATAACAGTAAATAAGAAGTTTAAAAGCCCCTATGTCCTTATTTTTTGTGATTTTAATTTAACCATTCGGTACGTGAAATTTTTAAATATGTTTTGTTATTTTTTTCTTCGCAGCCTTAAATTTGTATAGTATTTTATATAGATTCTATGTTAAAATATAGATAGAAAATTTGTTTCCATTGTTTATACTCTATTGTACGTAGCGTGAAGGACAAACCTTACGCCCTGTTAACTCGGGCGAGGTTTGTCCTTTTTTATTTTAAGGAGGAATTTACTATGAAAAAAGTCTATAAAATCGGAGCCGTTATCACAACTTTATGCGTTGCTTGTATCGCGATTTTTACTTTAACTAAGAATGAATCAGTCCAAACAGAAACTATAACACCAGAAAAAACAATTGTATATGCTGCAGACGCAAAAGTATCACCTGAGATTATAAAAGATATTTCAAAAGATGAATTAAAGCAAAAAATACAATCCCATGAAGAATTCATTGCGTATTACTATCAACCAAGCTGTCATTATTGTAAAAAGGCTGCTCCAGACATCAATAGTATGTCGAAAAAGCATGATAGAACCATTTATCGTATTGATATCTCTACACCAGAAAATCAAAGTGCCTTTCAAGAGTTCGACATTCCAGGTACTCCAGTTGTTGTAGCTTATAACAGAGGTGAAGAAGTTGAACGTCTAGAAGGAGCCGTTTCAGCTGCTACATATGATGGATTCTTTGCAAGACGTAATTCGAGCGCTAGCTAGTATAGTGCTCGTTTTTCTTTGTAAGAAAGGAGAATTAACATGCAACAAAACGCCCGTATTCATTCTTTAGACATAATAAGAGGTATAGCCATACTATGTATCCTTTTTGCGAATCTACCCACTATGACGGGACTAGATCCCTTTAATCAAGCGGGTTATATTGGTATAGATAAAGTAATTGGCTTTTTAGTAGATTTATTTATTCAATCAAAGTTCTATACTATTTTCGCATTCTTATTTGGAGTAGGATTTTACATCTTTATGAAAAATACAGAAGCAAAAGGGTATCCCATGTATAGACTATTTATACGGAGACTGTGTATCTTACTAGTCTTCGGTTTACTCCACTTCACCTTTCTATGGTACGGAGATATTTTACATGCGTATGCTTTAACTGGATTTATTCTATTATTCTTTTATAAGCGATCTACTAAGCTTATTTTTATAGCTGGTTTTAGTTTCCTACTAGTTAGTTATGTATTACATATTATTGTATTTTTACGAACAAGTTCTTCTATTCCAGAAGTGCCAAACTACTATCAATATATGTTTACAGGCAACACTACCAATCACACGGTAAATCTATTTACACATTATTCACATCAAGTAAAAACACGTCTTTTCTTTCTAATGACCCAGGAATTTCAGCAACTACTAATAGGAATTCCGGAATATATAGGGTTATTTTTAATTGGTTTATGGGCTGGCAAGAAAAATATTTTTAAAAGGGTACCAGAATTAATACAGCAAATTAGATTTTTACAGTGGAGTTCGTTATGTATTTCATGTCTTCTCTCGTATCCTATTATCTACTACTTTATAAAAACGAATGTCTATTACTCTCAGGATATACAACTATGGATTCTATTTGGAGGGAAAACGCTAGCTATATTCTATATTTGTACCCTACTTAGAGTTTGTGAGAATAAAAAATATAGAGAGTGGCTGCAGCCCTTTATGAACGTAGGTAAATATGCTTTAACGAATTACATTAGCCAAAGTATAATAACTCTTGTCATTCTTTCGTTGTACTTGAAAGATGTCTCACACGTATATTACTGGCAACTATGTACCTTCGGGCTTTTAATTATATTTGTACAAATTATATTCAGCAAAATTTGGAGTAAGTATTTCCGCTATGGTCCTATTGAGTGGTTATGGAGAAAAGGAGTTTACAAGAAATAGACTATTTTTCATCAGTACATGCAATTAACTGAAAAAAATGTTAAAATATTATATGAAAGATTAAAGATATATTTGTAGTTGTAAAATGGTGTTATTAAAATTAAAGTGATTCAAGTCAGAGAAAGGCACCTTAGGGTGTCTTTTCTTTATGCATAAAAAAGCCTTATCTTCCTATAAAAAGATAAGACCTTTATATACTACCTATTATCCGATTCATCAGTTTCATAACACATTTAGCTTCTCCAAAAAGACCACCAGTGTCCTATTCTCCACCATAATACGCATACTTCCCAGGTGAACCATTATCTCGTATACTTGGATATGATTTTAGTTTATATTCATAAACCTAAACCATAAAAATATAACCAGATTACCATGATTAGAATTCCCATAACAGTAACTAATAGGAGTTTACCATCCGCACCTGTAATAACTTCTTTTAGATTTTCTTTTGCTTGTTGTTTCTTTTCTCCACTTGAAAAGAGATAAATAATGAAATAAGTAACCACTAAGAAGAATGAGAATATTATATCTATCATTACTTATGTACCTCCTAATGCGTGCTATTAATTTCCTTATACGTTTTAAACTAAGATATCTGAAATCATAATGTTAATAAATATATCCCCCCGATTAAAAGTGCCGCAGCAAAGACTAATATTATTATTCCATCAGGACTATTAAGAATTTCTTTTATATGTTTTTTTGCTATTTGCTTAGTTTCTCCACTTGAAAAGAGATAAA
>NZ_JBEUTW010000522.1:0-2898 GCF_040492675.1 Bacillus sp. AP50 | reverse complement strand
TGCATACCGTCCCTTTTGCTTTTTTTATTTAATGTAAAATATGGAATTTTTAACTTTATCTTGTCTGACAATTAGCTGCCACCCTCATTTGCATTTGTTACATTACCTGTAAAAAAGAATGTTAAAGGTCTAAATAATATTTTATTTACAGTCGATTTAAAAACAAAAAAGTTCAGGCAATTGTTCCATTTTATTGAAAAGCAGTTTAAAAGAAAATGGGATATCTTTTTTACATTTTAGAAGAGATTGTGAAGGTTTCTACTTAAAAAGAGAATATGTTAAAATAATTATTAGGAATAAAAAGAGAAAATAGTTTGAAACGAAGAATGACATGAATACAATTAAAAAGCGTGGGCCTAATAAACTAAAAGTTGTTTTAAAAGTATTGGCAATTATTATAGGGGCATTTATAACCGCGTATGGACTAGAAGCTGTATTAATCCCAAATAACGTTTCTGACGGTGGTGTGACGGGTTTAAGCATCGTTAGTTCACAATTATTTGGACTACCATTAGGTCTGCTAATTGCAGTTATTAATATCCCTTTTGTTTGGTTAGGGTATAAGTAGATTGGTAGAAATTTTGCTATTTATTCTATTATTGGTATTGCTTCATTAGCAATCGGTACTGTTTTGATGCATGACGTACCAACTATTATCCACGGTGATACATTGTTAGTTACCGTTGTTGGTGGTATTATCATCGGTTTTGGTATGGGACTCGCATTGCGTAACGGTGGCGCATTAGATGGAATCGATATGTTAGCTGTATTACTTTCTCGAAAATTACCTTTTGGGACAAGTGATCTCATCTTATTTTTAAATATGTTTGTCTTTATTGTTGTCTCAACAGTATTTGGTCTGCAAGGGGCGATTCTTTCAGCAATTGCGTACTTTATCGCTTCTAAAGTGATTCATATCGTTGAAGTAGGTTTAAGTGGTTCTAAAACATTTAAAATTATCACAAAAGAGCCTGAATTAATGGTAGAGACAATTCGAGAGCGCTTAGGACGAAGCGCAACGTATAATGAAGTGTACGGCGGTTATTCAAGAGAGAAATTTAAAGAAATCACTTGTGTGATTAACCGGTTAGAAGAAAGTAAAATGAAAGAAATTATTCATGAGATTGATGAAAGTGCCTTTATTACGGTATATGACGTAGCAGAAGTAAAGGGCGGTAATTTCAAAAAGCATGATATTCATTAAGTATAACTTAGAAAACTTTAATAGAGTTTCACAAAAAATCACCTTTTCATTTGATGACAAGGTGATTTTTTAATGTTTTATAGCTGTAATGTATACATGTATAATTTAGCTAATAGCCCAAAAGTATAGTGTTTTTGTCGAACAGTCGATATGTTGTGTCGAATCGCTGATATATTTCAATTTGCGCCGATATATTTTAAAGGGGTGCTTAGAATGATTATAAAAGAGCGGAAACAACCGATTTATTTGCGTCATCTTTTTGAAAGAAGCACACAAATATGCCATGCAAGATTATGCACTTCTTTTAGGAACTACGGTTACAAATAAAGAGGTAAAAGAATTTCTAAATATCGAATCGAGTTCAGTAACGAAAAGGTTAATTCAAATGATGGAATTGTCTTATACAGGTAAGAATAAGGGGAGAAAGTATGATTTGAATTTTATGGAATAGAAAGAAAACCACTTCTTAAGCATTAGAAGTGGCTTTTCCTTTCTTGTAGAAATAGATGATTAGCAAAATACCTATGACCACACTAATGATAACCGCTAGTGTAATATACATCGGGTCTTTGTTTATTTCAGGTGGAATAACGTGTTCTAAAAGTGGGCCGATACAAATTACGAATGCAGCTAAAATTGTAGCCCATGATTTTGTATACAATGCGAATGAAATAAAAATAAGAAGACATACACTAGCGATGGCATAATTTTGCATAGTCGTTGTTACAAAGTAATCTGTATCAAGGCGTCCATCTAACCAAAAATAAAAGCCGACCCATCCACCGATGGTAATGAACTGCGTTGTGATTAAAAGAATTATTGAGTTTTTCTTAGATGGGTATACTTTCGGAAGTCCTTTGAAAAATACAACTGCAAATATAGCAATCGTTAAGAATACTGGTAGTGATCCAAATAACAATATGTTTTGTGAAATTTTGAATTCTCCTCTAAGAGCTGGAGCAAAGCACATATAAGCAATAATAACTAAAATAGCAGCGGGAATGATTACGAGCAACCCTTCTTTGTCTGTAGGAAGTTCTTTCCCGATATTTTTCATATGCTGTTTACGGCTTTTTCCAATGATATGATCTACACTTTGTCCTCTTGATTCGGCTTCTGTTAAATGAACTTCTAACTCTTCCACTATTGCATTTATATCTTCATCTTTTTTTCCGCGCTGTAGTAAATACATTCTGAGTTCGATTAAAAATTGTTCGGATTTTGTTGATAACATTCTATTCGCCACCTTTATTCATCACTTTTTCCACAGATAGCTTTAAATCGGTCCAGCGCTCTTTAAAGCTAGTTAATTCTTTCTCTCCTAATTCTGATAACTGATAGTACTTTCGCTTAGGCCCAGCGGTTGATTCTCTTAATTCGCTTGTAAGCAAGCCTTCTTTTTGCATGCGTAATAGTAATGGATAGATTGTACCTTCACTAAAAGAGTGAAAACCATAGCTATGCAATTTCTCTGTTAATTCGTAACCGTATACTTCACCTTCTTGAATGATAGCTAAAATACAGCCATCCAGAATTCCTTTTAGCATTTGTGTTGAGTCAGCCATTTTAGCCCCCTAGTTGTATATCTTTTTTAATAACTTGTAATACAAGGTAAAGGGCTATAACAATACCTTGTAATGCAAGTGTTATAATGAAGATAACATGGAATTAACTTGTAATGCAAGGTATATTAG
>NZ_JBEUTW010000521.1:0-4957 GCF_040492675.1 Bacillus sp. AP50 | reverse complement strand
TTTGATGTATATTTTACCAAATAAAACACATGAGATATTTGACATCTCTTACATTTATAAAGATTAATATATTTATATAATAACGAATAGTTTATATGCTCTTATTTTTCCTTAATGAGGTTACCTACAATGGGGTATATCGAAGAAATTAGAGAAGTTGTCGGATCAAGACCACTCAATTTATTAGGCGTTGCGGTAGCTGTTTTCAATGAACAAGGACAAATAAAAGAGACCTTTTTTAAAGGCCTCTTTTTTCACTTCACTTCTGCATGTAGGCATGACTTAAAATGTCCAAGTGCATATTCATGCCCTTGTGCATTAAAAGATGCAACCGCCTTTTCATAAACAACAATTTTAAACCCTTTATTATAAGCATCTACTGCTGTATGAAGAACACAAATATCAGTACAAACACCTACAAGATGAACTTCTGCTATTCCTCTTTCTCTTAGCTTCATCTCTAAGTCTGTTCCTGCAAATGCACTATACCGTGTTTTATCCATGTAATATACATTCTCTGCATTTTTATATGTTTCGTACACATCTTGTAATTCACCAAACAAATCTCTTCCATTTGTACCAGCTATATTATGAGGCGGGAATAACTTTGATTCTGGATGATATACATCATTTTCTTCATGTTTATCAATAGCAAAGACAACGTAATCTCCATTTTCAATATATTGCTTCGTTATATGTACAATTTCCTTCTCAATTTCCTGTCCTGGTTTCCCGCATGTTAAAGCGCCTTTCTCAGCTACAAAATCATATGTATAATCAATATTTATAAGAGCTCGTTTCATTACTATCTCTCCTTCTCCTGTTTCACAGTAAACAATAGAAAATTTGTTATTACGACATCGTATGTACTATTCGACATTTCAAATGAAATACCTACATTTTTCTTGCAAAACTCACCTTAATCCGAGTTTATCATAAAGTGAAACTTTAATCATTGGAGAGTTTGTTCATCTCCAATGATTATCAGCCCTCATCAATCGTGCATTTACAGGCAGTTGATCTCCCACCTAATCTCCTCACCTATACCGAGTTTTAAGGTAAGGTCTTACTGCCCGTTAGTGCGGGATATAATAGATAAACAATGGTAAAATAAATAGCTCCTATTAATAAGTCATGAATTTGATAATTGAGCGTAGCTTGAATCATCTCTTGTATCGTAAACCAAAATACTGCCATCATCATACTAATCAAGACGATACGAATACACCGATTCACATCTTCAACCTCTTTCTCTGTCATAGTAGTAACAAGTGATTACTTCCTATTTAATCGTATTAGAAAATGAAATAAGTTATTCACTCTTGCACACTCTAGTCCAAACAAAAAAGCACACTACTTTTTGAGTAATGTACTTTTTATTCTTGTTAAGACGCAGGTTTTGTCTCAAATGTTGCTTGATTAAAACTAATAACCTTTCCTTTCGGGTCATTGTTTTCATACTGAACTGCAGTAATTGTATGACTACCTGTTTCCAGCGTTTTTTCTTTTAACTGCACTGTTGTCTGCGTTGTACTAGTTACTTGATGTTTATCTGTATACATTTGATCTACAAATACGAATGTTTCTTTATCACTTTGAAAATTAGAAAGTTCTAATTCAACTTGCTGAATTAACGTATCCTTTTTGATGAATACAGTCGGTATATTGCCGTTTTCAGAAGTACCATCTGGAGTAATAACTTTTACTTTCCCTTCTCCAATTGACATTGCTCCTTCAGGAAATACAACCATATTCTCATCACTTGCGTTTACAACTTGTTCTTCCTGTTTTGATTGCGCGTCCTCTTTTTCCTGTGGAGCACCGCAACCAACTAATAACAATACAGACAATCCAGTGATTATGAATTTTTTCAAAATTCATCCCCCCTGTAACTTCATTATAATTTATTATACAAAAATAACTTTTAAATTTTGAGACTACTTTCAACACTTTCATGAACAAATAGAATCTTGCTCACGATTAATGTATCATACTTTCCTTAATAGAACATTAATTTTTTTTATGAAATAAATAGTAATTCCCTCTTATCTATCATTTTAGCCCAACATATGAATTACATACCCTCAAAAATAAAAAGACATTGTTAGTTCAATGTCTTTTCTATACAGCAATTAAAAAACAAACGTTGTAATATCATCTACTTCTTTTCTTGGAAGTTTCTTCGGTTTATCTTTCGGAAATCCGAGTGAAATAACCATATTTATTTGTTTTTCAGGCGCAATTTGTAAATATTGGCGCAGTTCATCTTGAGCTAGCAATACTGGCCCTGTCATTGGACAAGTACCAAGTCCCTTTGCATGTGCAGCTAACATTAAGTTTTGTGCCGCTAAACAGCTACTCTTAATGCCTTCTTCTTCCCAAACGGAATCTGGAACAAAAGCAATTGGATCAAATATCTTTTCACGGAACTTTGATTCATATGGTGTTGCCAAACATACAATTAATACTGGTGCCTCCGAGAAAGCTGTTGCATATGGTCCGAAAGAACGTGTAAGTAATTTCCCTGCTTTCTCTTCTCCATTTTCTGCTGCTTTTGCCGCAAGTTTATGTAATGCATCCCATGTCATTTGTTCAATTTCTTTAATCTTCTCTCGATTCATGATAACTAAGAATTCCCACGTTTGTGAATTCGTATCACTCGGTGCGTAACGAGCACAATCAATTATTTCTTTTATATCATTAGTAGATACTTCTTGATCTGTAAACTTTCTAACACTTCGTCTTCCGTGAATTACTTCTTTAAAATCTTCATAATTCATATATTAAATCCCCTTTTTACAGCGTTTTCAAAACTTGTCCTATGCTTGAATTATATCATGAAAAAAAGCCGGAAGAATACCAGCTTTTTTCTTCATGATTAATTTGTCACTTTAAACAAACGAATACTCTCTTCGTATGCAGCTTGTAGTTTTTTCGTAATTGGTCCTCTTTCACCAGCCCCGAACTGTTCATCACCAATTTGAACGACTGGGAATATTTCAAGTGGCGTCGCTGTAAAAAAGCACTCCTCAGCGTCATATACTTCTTGTAATGAAAACTCTCGTTCCTCTACATCGATATGTAACTCTTTCGCTAATGTAATTACGTAGTGACGTGTAATACCATGTAAAATGAAATGATCCGCTGGATGTGTAATCAACTTATTATTCTTCACGATAAAGAAATTGGAATGACACCCTTCAGTCACAATACCATCTCGTACTAATATTGCTTCTTGATACCCTTGTTCATTTATTTTGTTTTTGATCATGATATTAGGAAGCAAATTTAAAGATTTTATATGGCAAAACTTCCACCTGATGTCCTCTTCTACTGTCACCTTAATCCCTGCCTCCATTGAAGCAACTGGTCTTGGGAACGAAACAAGATTTGCAAAATATGTCGGTTGTAAATCTGATTCATATACATGATTGCGCGGTTGTGTACCTCTTGATATTTGTAAATATACATTCCCATCTTCTTGAAACTGATTTTTTTCAATCATTTGATATAACTCTTCTACTAATTCTTCCTTCGTAAATGGTGGAATTAGTTTTATTTCTGCCATAGAGTTAAAGAATCGTTCTAAATGTAAATCTAATAAATGTGGCTTCCCGTCATATAGTCTGAATACCTCGTATATACCATCACCAAATTGAAAGCCTCTCTCCTCTAATGGAATCATCGGCTGTTCTTCCTTCGTATTTACAATTCTTCCGTTAAATAAAATCCAATCTTTATGAGTAGCTTTCATTCTTCCCCACTCCTTTATCACATGATTGTTTTAATTGTACAACTTATCTACACTCAAAAGAAGGAATTTTCTGTATTTTAAAAAACAAAAAAGTGCATCACTTATTTAAAGGGATGCACTCGACTATTCATTTACTTCAGAAAATATTTTTCAATATCATCTAACATAAGATTTGCAGCTACAATACCACCTGCTGTATTCCAAATCACTTCATCTACTTGGAATACTTTATTATTTTTAGAAGCCTGTAGTTGCTTAAAGAGTGGATCTTCTGTCCATTCCTTCGCTAACGAATTTCCTTCATTATTCTTATCTGCATCTTTATCAGACGTGAAATAGAATAAGTAGTCTCCGTCCATATTTGGAATCTGCTCTTTTGTAATTCCTTTTATCGCAAAATCATCTTTATCTTGTAATGGTGGTCGTTTAAATCCAATATCATTTAAAACAACACCCGAGAATGAGTTTTTTTGATAAATACGAACATCACCTGGCACGAAACGAATAATAGAAACTTTAGAATTCAATTTATCGCCTAACTTCTCTTTCATTCCTTCAATGCGTTTTTTATAATCATCAAGAGCTTTTTGCCCTTCTTTTTCTTTATTTACAGCTTTTGTATAAAGTGTAAAGTTTTCTTTCCAATCACCGCGTAATGTTTCTGCATAAACAGTTGGTGCGATTTCTTTTAGCTGATCATATATTTTTTCATGACGCATTTTATTTCCGATAATTAAATCTGGCTTAAGCTTCATTACAGCCTCTAAATTAATATCACGTTCAGTTCCTACAACTTCCGTGTTTTTTAACTCTTTCGCTAAATGAGGATACCATTCATCACCAGCACGTGGTTTCGTAGTCCCCACTGGCGTTACGCCCACAGCTAGGAGAGCCTCTGCGCCTTCATTTGTTAAAACAACAACTTTTTTAGGTGTACCATTTACTGTCGTTTCACCCATTGCATGCTTTACCGTATATGAATCTTTTGCTTTCGCTGATATATTATTTTCTTTTTTCTCTTCTTTACTACATCCTGCAATTACAACCATGAGTATCATAATGCAGAACATAATTAGTTTTTTAGTATGTATCATATGTCCTCCCTAGATGAAATCGATTATCATTAACATTTAAAGATTAATGTATCTTATATACATTGTCAATGTATATAAGATAACTTTTTTAATATATACTATTTAGATT
>NZ_JBEUTW010000520.1:0-4301 GCF_040492675.1 Bacillus sp. AP50 | reverse complement strand
GCGTTGTAGTGTGTAATATATTCAGCAGAGCTATATCATAAAAAATAGGATTATAGACTAAAAATAGAATTATGTGTAAGTATTTCTGAGTAAAAATAGTATTCGAGTTCATATAGGCTATTTATCAACTGCTATACATTAGTTTAAAAACAAATATAGAAAAGTGTGATAATGGATCCACATGAATTATATTTGCAATCTATTATTTTTACCTTAGCTGTTTAGTAGTTTGTATTTACATACATATGTAAATACATTTTTGTTACATGCAATTATTCAAAAGGGAGGTAATATAATAATGGCTATTCGAAAACATTTAATTACTCTTGAGGATCTTACTGATAGTGATATTAACCAAATTGTAACTCGTGGGGTAGAGTTTGCCACAGGTAAATCGCAACCTAATCAAATATTAGCGGGAAATATAATTGGGATTTACTTCCGTAAAACATCGACTAGAACTCGATCGGCATTTTCTGTTGCAGCATTAAAGATGGGTGCACAAATTGTAACGTATGGTCCCAATGATTTGCAAGAAAATACAGGGGAGTCTATAGAAGACACTACTCAAGTACTTTCCCGAATGCTAGATGCACTAGTAGCAAGAACTGCAGATAGTCAAAAGGAAATGGAAAAGCTGGCATCTCAAAGTCGTATGGCAGTCATTAATGCAATGAGTACGGAAGAACATCCAACACAAGCGCTAACAGACTTAACAACAATGAAACAAAAATTTGGTGAAATAGCTGGATTACGGGTTTTATATATGGGAGAAGGTAATAACAGTGCTGCAGCTCTAGCTCTTTCTTTATCTCGTTTTCCAGGTACGGAGTTATATCTTTTTACACCTGCTGGTTATGGAGTGTCTCCAAGTGTGCTTGAAAAATCAAAAGAATATGCCCGATTATCTGGTGCTAAAGTTATTGAATGTCATGATATAAAAATGTTACCTAGTGAAGTGGATGTTGTATATACAACAAGGTGGCAAACAACAGGGACAAGCAAAATAGATCCTTTATGGAAAGATGCATTTAATCCATTTGCAGTGACAGAGAGAATTTTGACTTTATATCCGGAAGCTACTTTCATGCATGACCTCCCAGCACACCGGGGGGAAGAAGTAGCAGCAACAGTTATTGATGGACCGAAAAGTATTGTATTTACCCAGGCCGAAAACAAGCTAAATAGTGCTATGGCAGTACTTGAATGGTGCTTAGCTTATCGATACTAAAGAATCTAGTATTTATTTTCTTTCAGGTATAAGTTCTATTTGAAATACATTCGAAAGAACATTTACAATTATTTATCTTTAATTATTTTTTTAGATTTTAACCAAGAAAGGAAGCAAATTATGCTCAAGAAATTAGAGAGTTTAGAAAGGGTAATCGGCAACACACCTATGATTAAATTAGAGCATGAAAAGATTAATCTGTATGCAAAACTAGAATATCACAATTTAATGAATAGTGTTAAAGTGCGTGCTGCTCACCATATTTTAAAATCAGCAATAAGTCGCGGTGAAGTGACTGAAAATTCTACAATTATTGAATCTTCATCTGGTAACTTTGCGGTTGCTCTTGCTACTCTTTGTAGGTATATCGGCCTGAAATTCATACCAGTTATTGATCCAAATATTAATGATAGTTATGAGAATTTTTTGAGAGCAACTTCCTATCAAGTAGCTAAAGTGGATGAACGAGATGAAACAGGTGGCTATTTATTAACGCGTTTAAATAAGGTGGAAGAACTTTTAAATACTATTCCTAATGCATACTGGACAAATCAATATAATAATGCTGATAACTTTGAAGCCCATTATCAAGGAATTGGTGGAGAAATATCTAATGATTTTAAACAGTTAGATTATGCCTTCATTGGAGTGAGTACTGGAGGAACTATCGCTGGGGTATCTACACGATTAAAAGAAAAATTCCCTAATATTAAAATTATTGCGGTAGATAGTCAAGGGTCCATTATTTTTGGTGATAAGCCTCGTAAACGGTACATACCAGGAATTGGTGCCAGTATGATACCTGGTATGGTTAAAAAAGCATTGATTGATGATGTAATGATTGTACCGGAGGTTCATACTGTTGCAGGTTGTTATGAGCTATTTAATAAACATGCAATATTTGCTGGTGGATCATCAGGGACTTCATATTATGCAATCCAAAAGTATTTTGAAAATAAGGATGTTCAAAATACACCTAATGTTGTTTTCTTGTGTCCTGATAATGGACAAGCTTACACATCAACTATTTACAACGTAGAATGGGTAGAATGGCTTAATACACAAAAATCAGTAGAAGACCAATTAGTTTCTTTATAAAAATGATATAGAAATGAGGAAGCAATTATGATGTATTTAAATACTAAACATATCAATGAAATGGGTGTTAATTGGGAAGAAACAATAAATGTCATTTCAAAGGCAGTAAAAAGTCTTGATTCAGAAGATTTTTCTCAGCCAATTAAGCCATACTTACGTTTCGATGATCCGGCTAATAGAATTATTGCTATGCCAGCTTATATTGGAGGAGAATTTAAGGTTTCAGGAATCAAATGGATAGCTAGTTTTCCGAAGAATATTGAGAAAGGTATTCAACGTGCTCATTCAGTTACTATATTAAATGATGCTATGACTGGAAAACCATTTGCGACACTTAATACAGCAATGGTTAGTGTAATACGAACAGCTTCTGTTACAGGGTTAATGATTCGAGAGTTTGCCAAGTTAAGAGATTTAAATAATATTAAAGTTGGAATTATTGGATTTGGACCAATTGGTCAGATGCATTTAAAGATGGTAACTGCCCTATTAGGCGATAAAATCGAAAGTGTTTACTTATATGATATTAATGGAATTAAAGACGAATTAATTCCTGAGGAAATTTATTCTAAAACTCAAAAGGTTAATGCATATGAAGAAGCCTATAATGATGCTGATATTTTTATTACTTGTACTGTTTCTGCAGAAGGTTATATTGATAAGAAACCTAAGGATGGGGCGCTACTACTAAATGTTTCTCTTCGTGATTTTAAGCCTGATATCTTAGAATATACAAAATCCCTAGTTGTTGATAATTGGGAAGAAGTCTGTCGTGAAAAAACTGATGTTGAAAGGATGCACCTTGAAAGAGGTTTACAAAAAGAAGATACAGTATCAATTGCTGACGTTGTAATCCGAGGAGCACTGCAAAACTTCCCTTATGACAAAGCAATATTATTCAATCCAATGGGTATGGCCATTTTTGATGTATCCATTGCTGCTTATTACTATCAAAGGGCTAGGGAAAAGAAAATTGGTGTTTTATTAGAAGACTAGTAAAATTATTAAAGCGTAGTTTGAAATAATTGTCTAATAGCTGCTAAATATCGGTAAACACAACTAATCATTATAGAAAATTAGTTATTTGATAAGCTTAGAATTTATGTAATTATTTGAGGAGCTGTTTTTATGAGTGAAATTATTTCGGCCTTAGATCTCTTACATCCCAAGCAAATTCGCTTTCATGAATCATATGAACACAAACGATTGGAACAAATTTGTCGTGTAATGGAAAGCGAAGGTGTTTTACGGAATCCTCCCTTAGTATCTGAGCTTAGTGATGGTAATTATCTGTTACTTGATGGTGCCCATCGTATGAAGGCTATGATGGCATTAGGTTGTAAACGCGTTGCTGTACAGGTAGTACCTGATGAAAAAATAAAAATTCGTGCTTGGAATCATTTATTACCAATGGGGGAATGGGTAAATAATTTAAAGAAAGAACCTACAATAATTTGGTCAGGTAAAATTATTGCTAATAAACGTTTGCTTGCAAAAATTACAGAAGCAAATAAACAAGAACATTTTTTATATGCAAGGGATTTAAATAGCGATTTATTTACCCATTTAGAGATATGGCATCGCATTGTCGGCTTATATCAACATGAGTATACAGTACGCCGTCATTCAAATGATACTGAGGTCTGGCCTCATTCAAATGAAATATTGATGAGCTATCCAGAGTACTCGTTGATGGAACTGAAAAAGGTAATTGAAGCAAAGTTTTTAATGCCAGCGGGAGTTACTCGTACGACGCTTAGTGGTCGGTTATTGAATTTACGTATACCACTTCATATATTGCGTACGGAAGCATATCCTGCTGGTGAATGGGAAGCGTTATGTGGAATTTGGTCAAAATGTTTACGCCTTTATGACGAGCCGATATATGTTTATGATGCTTAATAAATTGTTTAGTGATTATGATGTATATTTTTTATTTATTTGTAAAAATTTCATTATATGATTTATATTA
>NZ_JBEUTW010000519.1:0-4458 GCF_040492675.1 Bacillus sp. AP50 | reverse complement strand
CTAATATCCTCCTTACTTTTTTCGGTTCATGAGTTTTATTTATTATCCAAAATGTATGTAAGGTTCTTAGAAGAAAAGAATTTATTTATAATGAATAGCAGTGTAAAAACGTTAATACCTATATTATACAGAATTTTCTTTGAATTTTGGAGAGAATTTTAGTGTGCTATTATATATTTCGTTTTGATTTAAAGAATGTTTAAGGACATCCTAGCATACCTTTTATAATAATCCGATTGAACAAGGAGATGGGGGAGGAGCTATAATGGATATTCTAAAAAAGATTGAACAGCATCGAGCAGCAGAAGAGCGTTTACAATGGGAAGGTACGTTTGCGGAGTATTTGGAGCTTGTGAAAGAAAGACCATGGGTGGCTCAAACAGCACACTCTCGCATTTACAATATGATAAAAGATGCTGGAATTGAAGAAGTCGATGGTAGAAGAAAGTATAACTTCTTTAGTAATCAGCTCTTTGGATTAGAGGATGCTCTAGAACGTCTTGTAGAGGAATATTTTCATCCATCTGCAAAACGATTAGATGTTAGAAAAAGAATTTTATTATTAATGGGTCCTGTTAGTGGAGGGAAATCAACGTTAGTTACAATGTTGAAACGAGGATTAGAAACATATTCAAGAACAGATCGCGGAGCAATTTTTGCAATTAAAGGATGCCCAATGCACGAGGATCCACTGCATTTAATTCCACATCATTTACGAGATGATTTCTTTGATGAGTATGGGGTTAGAATTGAAGGGAATTTATCACCACTAAATGTCATGCGTTTAGAGCAAGAATACGGATCAAGAATTGAGGATGTAGTTGTAGAGCGTATTTTCTTCTCTGAAGATCGTCGTACAGGGATTGGTACATTTAGCCCGTCTGATCCAAAATCACAAGATATTGCAGATTTAACAGGTAGTCTGGACTTTTCTACGATTGCAGAATATGGTTCAGAATCAGATCCGCGTGCGTATCGATTTGATGGAGAATTAAATAAGGCAAACCGAGGAATGATGGAGTTCCAAGAGATGTTAAAATGCGATGAGAAGTTTTTATGGCACTTATTATCGCTTACGCAAGAAGGGAATTTCAAAGCGGGAAGATTTGCGCTTATTTCAGCAGATGAATTAATTGTAGCGCATACGAATGAAACAGAGTATCGCTCATTTATAGCAAATAAGAAAAATGAAGCATTGCACTCAAGAATTATTGTAATGCCAGTTCCTTATAATTTACGAGTAAGTGAAGAAGAACATATTTATGAAAAAATGATTCGTGAAAGTGATGTATCGAATGTTCACATTGCACCACACACACTTCGCGTTGCAGCAATGTTCACCATTTTAACTCGTTTAAAAGATCCGAAGCGTCCGGATATTGATTTAATTAAAAAGATGCGTTTGTATGATGGAGAAACGGTAGAAGGTTATAATGCGATTGATGTAGAAGAATTACAACGCGAATATCAAGATGAAGGTATGAAGGGTATTGATCCTCGTTATGTCATTAACCGAATTTCGTCTACAATCATTCGAAAAGAGGTACCATCTATTAACGCGTTAGATGTACTTAGATCTTTAAAAGATGGGCTAGATCAGCATCCATCCATTAGTAATGAAGACCGTGAACGTTACATGAACTTCATCTCATTAGCGAGAAAAGAATACGATGAAATCGCGAAGAAAGAAGTACAAAAAGCGTTTGTTTATTCATATGAAGAATCAGCTAAGACGCTTATGGATAATTACTTAGATAACGTCGAGGCGTACTGCAATAAATCGAAATTACGTGATCCGTTAACAGGAGAAGAAATGAGTCCAGATGAAAAATTAATGCGCTCAATTGAAGAGCAAATTGGAATTTCAGAAAATGCTAAGAAAGCGTTCCGTGAAGAGATTTTAATTCGCATTTCTGCTTATGCCCGTAAAGGAAAACGCTTTGATTATAATTCACATGAACGTCTTCGTGAAGCGATTCAGAAAAAACTATTTGCTGATTTAAAAGATATAGTGAAAATTACAACGTCAACGAAAACGCCGGACGAAAATCAGCTTAAGAAAATCAATGATGTTGTTGCGCGTTTAATTGATGAGCATGGCTATAATTCTTCTTCAGCAAATGAATTACTACGCTATGTAGGTAGCTTGTTAAACAGATAGTTTGATAACAAAACGCTGTCTCTTGTATTTTGCGGGACAGCGTTTTATTATCCGTTCATATGTGTATAAAGTGTCATACCTTGTCCAAATGTAATAAATTAAGATGCAATTTTATGAATTTATTGTCAATTATTTTTACAATATGCATATGATAGAGTAACCAACCATTCATACGAAAAAAGCCAACACAATACAATATGTTGCAAAGTAAAAATATGTGCAACAATGCATTGTGTTTCTTTCTTATCAGTGGCTGAATATTTCTTTCTATTATGTGAGTGGCAAAATTTTGTTTAGGATGCTCGGGGTATTGTATGAAAAACGTTATAAATGTTTATGGGATGATTTTCTGTGGGCAGTTACCTTTCAAACATTCTAGCTTGCACATTACAGAACAAAATTTATAGATTGCTGTTCATACAGGAAGACAATTACAGTAAGGAGGGAAAGGAATGGGCGAAGAAAATCAACCAAATTATACGATTTCACAGGAAAACTGGTCCCTCCATCGCAAAGGATATGACGACCAACAGCGCCATCAAGAAAAAGTACAAGAGGCAATTAAGAATAATTTACCCGATCTTGTAACAGAAGAAAGTATAGTTATGTCTAATGGCAAGGATGTTGTAAAAATACCAATTCGTTCTCTAGATGAATATAAGATTAGATACAATTATGATAAAAATAAACATGTTGGGCAAGGAAACGGTGACAGCAAAGTTGGTGATGTCGTTGCGAGAGATGGATCAGGTGGTCAAAAACAAAAAGGGCCAGGAAAAGGGCAAGGAGCAGGAGATGCAGCTGGGGAAGATTACTATGAAGCTGAAGTCTCTATTTTAGAATTAGAGCAAGCGTTTTTCAGAGAGTTAGAACTGCCTAATTTAAAGAGAAAAGAAATGGATGAAAACCGGATTGAACATGTTGAATTTAATGACATTAGAAAAACAGGATTATGGGGAAATATCGATAAGAAAAGAACAATGATATCCGCATATAAACGAAATGCAATGAGTGGTAAAGCATCTTTTCATCCAATTCACCAAGAAGACTTAAAGTTCCGCACTTGGAATGAAGTATTAAAGCCAGATTCAAAAGCTGTTGTATTAGCGATGATGGATACGAGTGGATCGATGGGAATATGGGAGAAATATATGGCACGTAGCTTCTTTTTCTGGATGACAAGATTTTTACGCACAAAGTATGAAACAGTAGATATTGAATTTATTGCCCATCATACGGAGGCAAAAGTAGTTCCAGAGGAAGAGTTTTTCTCAAAAGGAGAAAGTGGCGGAACGATTTGTTCTTCTGTATACAAAAAAGCACTCGAACTTATCGATAATAAATATTCACCAGACCGCTATAATATTTATCCATTCCATTTTTCAGATGGTGATAATTTAACATCAGATAATGCTAGATGTGTAAAACTTGTTGAAGAGCTAATGAAGAAGTGTAATATGTTTGGGTATGGGGAAGTGAATCAGTACAACCGCCATAGTACACTCATGTCAGCCTATAAAAATATTAAAGATGAAAACTTTAGATACTATATTTTAAAGCAAAAAGCAGACGTATTTCATGCGATGAAAAGCTTTTTTAGAGAAGAATCAGGTGAGAAAATGGCATAACCTCTTTTAAAGAGGTTCTTTTTTTGTAAACTTTTTATTTTCCTAGTTGACAATGATAATGAAAATCATTATCATTTATTCGAGAAATGATTACATTTCGAATTATATATTTCGGAGGAGATGTAAAGTTGAAACAAAATAAAAGAAAACGTATAAATGCAATGATTATAGCGGCAGCGTTATCACTTCCGTTTGCTGTTTATTCAACACCTGCTTTAGCGGCAGTAGCAATTGAGGCGAATAAAACTGGACAAGGTTTAGAAGATGGTACATATGATGCTGTTATTAAAGCGTATAAAGATAAAACGAATGAAGAGTCTATGGCAGCTGTTTATATAAAGGATCCGAAATTAACAATTGAGAATGGAAAGAAAATTGTAACAGCAACATTAAGTGATAGTGATTTCTTTCAATACTTGAAAACAGAGGATATTCATACTCCAGGTGTGTTTCATGATGTGAAAGTAATATCAGAAGATAAAAAGAAAAATGGAACGAAAGTGATTCAGTTTGAAGTAGGGGAATTAGGAAAAAGGTATAATATGCGAATGCATATTTATATTCCAACAATGGCCTATGATAATAAGTACCAAGTACAGTTTGAAGTAAATACATTGAATTTAGAGAACAATGTTCCAGAAAAACAAAAGGAAAATAAAGAGGAGCAAC
>NZ_JBEUTW010000518.1:0-6904 GCF_040492675.1 Bacillus sp. AP50 | reverse complement strand
CAAGTAAATACATGATTATATTGAACACACTTCGTTTTAAAGTTAACTTTCTCTTTAATTTCTTATCTTGTAATCTCAATTCTATTCCATTCGCTATTTTCAACCTACCTACTATTTGAAATAACTCTCTGTAATCATCAGCATTTCCCAATAATACGTATTCGTTATCATTTTTATACTTTATATGCAGAAACTCACTTCCACCTTTACGGTCTAATATTGTTTTCATATAAGCTACTTCATTCAATACACATACTTTTAAATCAACTTCATTATAATAACGATCCATAAAAAACACATACAACCGTTTATTTGTAACGATTAACACATTATTAATACCGAAGTTCATTGCAAGAACGCCTATCCCTAATGTCATTGCTGTGCCTGTCTGCCAATTTTTCACACGATGATTTTCGGCAAGCATACTATATAAAATCTCTTCGCTTCCCTGTAACTCTTCTTGTACAACCTCATAACAACGTTTCATTAAAATTGTTTTTGTTACAACTTCTTTTGTACGATCTATTTTCTTTTTATCTATTTTCTCATCATTTCTATAATCATCTACACAATTATCGCTATACTGTAAGTTATTTAATTCCTGAAGTAACTTTTCTTTATTCATTCCTTTTCCCCCCCAGCAGCTTCTTCAATTTCTTTCTCCCTCTTGAAAGCCTACTATATACCGTATCTCGTGTCATACCGAATTCAAGCGCTATTTCTTGTACGCTATATTCATCTAAATACCTTTTTATAAAAATTTTCTTATCTTCTTCATTCAATTCTTTAATTAAAACGTAAAAATTATAATCTCGCTCTTCTTTTGTTAAATTGACATTTTTTCTATCTTCATATATTTCTTGCTGAAACTCTTGTAATTGATAAGACTTATTACTTTTTCGTTTATAATCGATGGCCTTAAACCTAGCGACAGATATAAGCCAGTTTCTAAACTTCCCACGATTTTCATCATAACTACTAATGTTGTACCAAACGATTAATAAAATATCGTCAACACATTCATCCACTAACACCTTACTCTGTGCAGTATCTAAAATACTATGAACTACCTTATAAATTAAATCTCCATATCGATCAATTGCTGTATGTAATGCTAACATATCTTGTTTCCGAAGACCTTCTACTATTTCTATATCCTTCACCCTTATCACCACTCTTTATCCTATTCTTTATTCATTATATATACGAATGAGCACATTCGTTTCCTGACACTTTTACAAATATTTTCTAATTGTTTTCATATTGTAGCAATGCTTAATTAATTATTTCTTGTGGAACAGGGATTATATTATCTCTCACGAATTTAATCTATGAACAAAAATAGGAGGGATAACTATGTACCAAACAATTGAAGGCTTTTTACAATCATGGACATACGAAGCAGAGTCTACTCAGAAAATGCTTGATTCATTAACCGATGCATCTTTATCACAAGAAATTGCACCTGGGCACTGGACGTTAGGTAGAGTTGCTTGGCACATCGTGACGGCAATTCCTGTTATACTATCTGGCACAGGGCTAAAGTTTGAAGGAGAATTGAAAGATTATCCTGTTCCAACTTCTGCAAAAACAATTGCAGATGAATACCGTAAAGTAAACGCGGCTTTTGTTGAAACACTTCAAAGTAAATGGACTGATAAAGACTTAGCTACTATTAATGACTTCTTTGGTCGCCCTATGCCGAATTCTATATTTCTAATGACACTCATTAATCATCAAAATCACCACCGCGGACAAATGACGGTTTTAATGCGACAAGCTGGCTTAACAGTTCCTGGCGTATATGGCCCCGCAAAAGAAGAATGGGCTGCGGCTGGAATGGAAGCTCCTAAAATGTAACGACAAAAAAGACAAGATGTTTACATATCTTGTCTTTTTCTGTAACTTGTTTCATGTGAAACTATTTTTTAAAATGGTTGTTTTATGGAATATATAGGTTAAAATGAATACATATTACGAAGAGGAGTAACCAAATTGAATACAAAAAATAAAAAAATAGCTATGGGAACTATTTTACTAACTTCTCTTATTGGAGTTATTAGTGTATCTCTTTATTTCACCTATTATGGTACCCCTTGGGGAAAACAAGCAGCAATTACGGAATCAAAAGAGTATATTACTAAATATTTTAATCTAGATGCAGAAGTCAAAAATACTTCTTACGATGCTAAAATGAATAGCTATGCAATCTCCTTTGAAACAAATAAAGATGGAGAGTTTACTATCGAATATAAAAGTCCTAATAACTTTAACATTTCTCCAGGAGTGCAAGAGTATTTAAGCACACACTCTAAATTTACAGAGTAGTAACGAAACATACATATACAAAAAAGAGTTGGTGTAAAGCCAACTCTTTTTCACATATTCTTATCATACAGTTATATCTTCCTTCTCTATATTTTTTATTCCGTAATACGCAATCACAACTCCAATTGCTGCGAGTGCTAGTTGAAGGGGAAGAAAAGTTGCTGTAGAAAACTCTGGGTTGCCATTCATTGCAATTGTGACAACGATAAGAGATGAAACAATTGTAGTTGGCACGGAACGTTTACGCATTCCGAAATATAATGGGATTAAACTCATCCCCGCAGTTGCAATGGCTAAAGGAACTAGTTTTATTCCTTCTTGCATCAATTGATCTACTGTAAATGAATTAGGAAGAATTGAAAAATAGCTATCTATACCAAAGAAAACTCCTACTACTAAAATGTTAGATACAATAACTGTTATAAATGTTACTATTGCTGCAATAGCCAACTTACTAGCCATCATTTTCTTCCGATTAATAGGATAAGAAAACATAAGTAGTATTGTTTTATTTTTATATTCACCAATTATTAGCCTTGCGATTAATACACTACCAAAAACAATAAACGTTGCTCTTACTATTGTGCTAGCCATTAACAATATCGTCTCTGGATTCCTTATTTCTGCATCACCTTCTACTTGAGCGATGATGCTCACAAAGATCATTAATGCCAGTATAACAATATTTGCAATAATTGCTCTCTTCACGTACCAACCAAGCTTAAACTTTTTCAATTCTAGCTTCATTAAATGTAGCATGATATTCCTCCTTCCTCCTTGGACTTAATCAATATAAATGACTCCTGTTTCACTTAAAATCTTCGCTTCATTTTTTGCATCACCAATCGTTCCTACTTTTATTTTGTCTGTATTTTTATCTTTCTTAAGTCCTTTTAAATCCACTATTACGTCAGCCGAATTACTTTTAGCCATAAGCTTCAATGATGCAGGGACACCTTTATACCGTACGCCAATATCACCTGATTTTGTTTCTATAAATAATGATTTTCCTTCTGTCATATCTTTCAGTAATACTTCCCCAGATGTTGAAGTGATGTTCATATTTGAGTTACTTACATTTGTTATATAGTTATCACCAGTCGTAGACTTTATATTTAATTCTTGTACTGAACTACCTTTTAAAACTAACTCTCCACTTTGCGATATAAATTCACCTTTCTCGGCTGATAGTCCTACAATCATTTCATCTCCAGACTTGCCTTTTGTCATGATATTTTTTACTACTATATCTCTTATTTTCACATCACCCGATTTATTATTTAATGCAATTTTATCTATTTCTTTCTTCGGAATAGCTATAGATATACTATTTTTCTTCCTAAACGTGAAACCATTAAAAAATCTGTTCATCTTTTGTTTTTGTTTAATCACAATTTTATTTTCATCATTTTCTATTTTGACAGGATCTATCTCTTTATCTACTTGTTCACCTTGAGCGGAAATTACTATTTTATTAGCGTCTGTACTTTTAAATTCAAGATTCCAGTTTTCATTATCTACTTCTATTTCTTTTATATTATTTATCTCAAAAGACTTTTCTTTCTTAAAACCTTTCCCCTGAAACACCTTAAAACCAAAAACTACACTAGCAATTGTAATGAATAATATTGCAATTACTATTATCTTTTTCACCATTCATACCCCAGTTCATTGTTGTTTTAAGCTTGCTTCACACCACATCAATCTTATCGATTTTACGAAACGATAAATAACTAATGAAGATCCCTAATAAACAGAGCACGATTGGGATAGCTATAAAATCAAACATACTTACTTGATCGTTTCCAGCACCAACGTTACCACTAATCAGCATACCAATTATTACTGCCGAAGTAATCGTTGTCGGTGTCGATTTCTTTCTCATTCCAAAAAATAAAGGAATTAAACTTATACCAGATATCATAAATGCACTTATAAAAGTATCTGGAACGATAGCTATTATTTCACCCATCGTAGCTGGCGTTTCAATCAGTCCCATCATTGGACTCACAAAATATACGAGTAAACTAATAATAAAAGTAGCGATAATGGTGCTCACAAAACAAAAACAAAAAACAATTGTTAATTTCGCCCTCATTAGCATTTTCCTTTGCAGCGGGTACATAAACGATAATTGCATCGTTTTGTTCTTATACTCATCAATTACTAAACGTGATAAAATGACCGAACTAAAAATAATGAATGTTATCCTAATAAAAATATTTGCTGCAGCCATGTTCTGTGTGAAGTCAGAGAAGAGCATGTTTTCCTCGGCTTTCATTCCCAATGCCATAAGGCTTACTGCAGCGAAAATTGCTATAATACAAATTGCTACACTTTTAAAGTAACGAGATAATTTATGTTTCTTCCATTCGAGCTTCATTAATTTAAACATATAAATTACGCCTCCATTCTTTATATACCTGTCTCTACGCTGCTAACATTCTAATTCCAGCAGTAACGGAGCTTAACATTCCTATCACTAGTACAATGAACAACCATTTCCGCTCTGGTTTTCTATAATATAAAATTCCACTTATTAGCATTACGATAAATCCACTTATCAGGTTCAGCCATAGTCCATTAAGCATGAATACCTTCTCCATCCATTACATTTAAGAAATATTCTTCTAAGGAACTATGTTTCTTATTAATACTTTCAATTTCCACATCGTTCATAATAAGTGCTTTTGAAATGGCCTGCTGAGACGCTAACGTATCATACACACGAATCATGGTTCCACTCATTATTTTGTAGTTTTTTATACCAAGTTTATCTTCTAAAATATAAGCTGCACGTTTCACATCAGGAACAGTGATTTCAATGTACTCTGTTTGTTTTCCGTTAATACTCTTCATTGAAACTTCTTTTATTAGTTTTCCATTTTGAATCACACCAATTGTATCGGCCATTAGTTCCATTTCACCTAAAATATGACTAGAAACTAATAATGTAATGCCATATTCTTTGCAGAGCATTTTAAATAAGTCTCGTAACTCTTTAATACCAATTGGATCTAAACCGTTAATTGGTTCATCTAAAATGAGCAATTCTGGCTTTGTCACGATTGCTCTTGCAATACCGAGTCGTTGTTTCATTCCTAATGAAAAATCTTTTACTTTTTTATTATCTACCCCTTGTAGTTTCACTAAATGTAAAGCATGGTCAATTGCATTTTTATCGTAGTAGCCCATGTATTCACAATGTAGGTCTAAGTTTTCTTTCGCCGTTAATTTATCATAAAAGATTGGGTATTCAATAATTGTCCCCATTCTTTTTAATACTTCATAAGATGTATCTGTTAATTTCTCACCGAAGATTTCAATATCACCACTCGTCGGTTTTATTAAATTTGTAATCATTTTCATAATCGTTGTTTTACCAGCACCGTTTGGTCCTAAAAAACCGTAAATTTCTCCTTTTTTCACATGCATGTTAACACCGGAAATAACTTCTTTCCCTTTAAACACTTTCGTTAACTGGTTTGTTTTTAATATATATGTCATGTTACTTTCCCCTTTCGCAATACTCTATATTTCTATAATAGACAACGGAAATCTCTTTTTTCTTACCCGTTTCTTACAAATTCCTTACGCTGAAAAAAAGCTTGTAGAATCTACTGCTCTACAAGCTAAAACTGTATCTTTGTTAATGCAATTGTAAAAATTGTTTTTTCATACGGTTTACTAGAAAGATGAATTTTTCCGTCCATCGCTTCCACAAGCCGTTTCGTAATCGTTAATCCTAGACCGCTTCCTTGGTACAATCTATTTCTTGAATCTTCAAGTGTGTACATACGCTCAAACACTTTATCAATATGAGATTCATCAATCCCTTTTCCTTTATCCCATACATCTATATACACGCCCGTGTCATCATCTCTTAACGTCATACCGAGTACCTTTCCATCGTCTCCATATGTAATTGCATTTGATATTAAATTATTCAATACCCTACCTAATACTTCTACATTTCCAAGTGCATATATATTTCTTTCTGGTATATCAATATGAACCTGAAAACCTTTCGTCGTCACTAAATCATAAAATGATAAAATCTTCTCGCGGCAAACTTCATTCATATTTATTTTTGTCATTTCAATTGCTTTGTCACCAGATTCTAATTTCGCTAAATCAAAAAACTTATGAATTAATTCCATCACTTCTAGTGTTTTCGTATGCACTTTCTCAAGTAATATTTGTTGTTCTTCTTTATTTATCGTTTTATCCTTATTTAACATTTCTGTATATCCAAGAATAACTGTTAGTGGTGTTTTCAAGTCATGCGAAATATTTGAAAGCATTTTTCTCATCGAAATTTCTACTTTTGCATGATCTGCATTCGTTTTCTGTTTTGCATCTAATAATTGATTAATCGCCACTAATAATTTTTGCAATTCTAGATCATCTGTCATAACGAGTAACGTCTCACCTGTTTTTTCATTTACAATACTTTCTAACTTTTCATATGTGTATCGTAAATTTTTACTACTATTTTTTCTCATTTTATATTGCATATAAATAACACATAACAATATAAAAATAATACCTATTAACAAATTGATCATATTACATC
>NZ_JBEUTW010000517.1:0-2289 GCF_040492675.1 Bacillus sp. AP50 | reverse complement strand
ACCCTATCATGTAACAATCCATCAGTAAAATTATTATGCCCTATTACAAAATCCTTCATATATAAATTTAAATACTCACCGTACTTACTTTCTGTATTTAATAACAACTCCTCGACGTAATAAGCACCTTGTTCAAATTGATCTAAAAGTAAACTAGACAAGCCCGCATAAATTCCGCACCCTACCTGAAAATACGTTGCATTCGTTTTATATTTACGAAAAACTTGGCTACTATTCATTACATTATACATATATGTCTCACTATTTTCATAAACGAGTAACACACCGACCAAGTCCTCTCCAGCAACCTCTTCTTCCGCTGGATTAAACACTTTACGATTCCAGTTCCATAAATCTTCTACTTGATCTAAGTTCTGTCTAATTATATTTGTTGTATACTCATTAATTCGGTAAAGAAAACCAACTTCCATATTGAAGTTTTTCCCTAAAATTAATACTTCCTCATGTGGCATTAAACAACCATAGAATTCTTTTTCTCCTAACTTCACTTTATACTCTGAAGCATATACATCTTCATAAAAGTAAAGAGGCCGATGATGACTCATATACATCGGATAACTCCAGATTGCTTCATCTAAAAATCGCTCTACTGCCCATGAAGCATAAAGTGTATGTGGCTTTATAAGTGCTGTATCATGCAAAAACGACGTGTCATGTTCTACAATATAACATGCTCTTGGCCTTTCATTTGGTCGTTCCTTCATAAGCTCAACAACCATCCATTGAACAACACCTGGATTCATACCTGAACCTATAATCGCTTTTGTATTTGTAAATTTCTCTTTCTCCTTCTCAAACCTTGTATATCTTTCCGTAAGCTGAAAGCCGATTAAGCTGTCGTCCTGATCTACTGCTTCATTTTCCAAGGCTGAATTAATATAACAAATTCCTAATTCATTACAGCAGCTTAATACTCTAACTGTATCTGCCCCTGAAACATCAATCACAACACTCGTACTTTTTTCTTTTAAATGTTGTTTAAATTCCACTACATTTTGAAGGTTTATCTCATATAAATATAATTGATCTTTCAAATTCGAAAACAACTCATCGTAATAATTCCTATCTTTTTGTTTTATATCCACCAAATGAAATTTAGCATTCTTTAATACTTCATAAATTGGATCTTTTTCATTTGCTATCGCTTGATTTAAAATTGCTAAAACTGCTTTTGCTGCTCCACCAGCACTACCAAGCAATGTAATTGATAACGAATTCGGAAACTGCTCCACAAACAAAACCCCTTTAATAAATTAGTTGAGCAGCTCCTCCTCAAAAAATAAATTGAATACATAAAAAGATAGCTCGTACACAATTTTTATAAGTTAGTGCAAAGTTACCTTTTAAAAAATCACACTATACTATGTTTATATTCAATTCATTTTTCCCCTCATCTTCAAATTAAACTAAAACAAATAGGCTCGACCTTTTCTTCTGCATATAAAAGAAAAAGTCAGCCCTTCCAACTAATCTACGGACAATGGACGGATTTTACATGTTGAATATTCACATACATTTTTGCATCACGTGCTTTTGATATTTCAATATGACCTTCATCAATTTTCGCCATTTTTCCAATTTTATTGGACTCCTCACCTAAATCAAACACCATAATTTTCCCAGTCATTTTAATAAGCTGTTCTTCAAATGTTCTAGCTAATGTAATATTTAACGGATTTACGGGGAGTTCATTTTTATTGAGGGCATACGGTACTTGGTTTTCTTTATACGGAATTAACCATTTTAAATGCTTTAAAGATATATATACCGTTTTATAAACCGGACTATAAAAAACAATATAGTCGTTCATCACACTTGTAACATAACCATGTATTGGAGCATTTCCTGCTACATAAACTTCTGTAAAAATCCCTTTAGAAGTACTTAATACTTTTCTCAAAGAAATTGAAGGGGATTCCCTCTTAATTACAGAATCGACATCTGGTTTTAGTATGTCTTCGTCATGTGCTCTTAAAAATTTATAGTATTGTACATGATATAAAGATATATATACATAGTCTTGTCCATTGTAAAGAACAATAATGTCATTTCCTACGTCTATTAATATACCTTTAAACCTTTTTTCACCGATTAATTTAACATATATATTTTCCCCAATACTTTTGTTTAACTCATTCATCTATATCCTCCTTCCTATGAATTTCAGCTTTACTATCTTCCATTTCAAAAAAATAATCAGGGCAATGTTCTGTCTTAATAGTAAGTAATTCCTTTTCATACTATCGAAATAAGAAATTGTTCTTCTCT
>NZ_JBEUTW010000516.1:0-2416 GCF_040492675.1 Bacillus sp. AP50 | reverse complement strand
GGGATGAGTAATTATAATAATGGCTGGTGGGCTAATGTTTTTGAAGGTACTTTTGATGGGAATAATAAGGCTATAGGTAACCTTTATATATATAGACGTTCAGCTAGTAATGTTGGGCTATTTTATGAATTATCTAGTTATGCTATTATAAAAAATCTTATTATTATCGATGTTGACATGGAAGTCGGAAATGAATCAGGAATTGTAGTAGGGAAAATGTCCAGTTATTCTAAATTACTTAATGTAAGTGTAAAGATGTTTAACGCATTTAATTACAAAGTCTTTGCTAAAGCAGGAAATGGAAACGGGTCAGGAGGAATGGTGGGCACTATGAATGATGGTACCACTATTGAAAACTGTCTTTTCGATGCACCTATGCAGCAACATAGTGGATATTTTGGAGGAATTGTTGGAACTACTAATAGGGCAGCTTTAATTTCAAAATGTACAGTATCAGGTATCTTTGATCAAGTTTCCGGGTATATGGGAGGAATTGTAGGTAATATTCCTTATATCCCCTATTACAGTAAATCAAGTCAAAGTATCAAGATACAAGATTGTGTTGTTCACGCTAATATGGCGAATGCATCTAACAGTTCAGGTATTATTGGTGGAATTCATTGCAGAAAAGAGCAATATTATAATTCTAATACAACAGGTCAATCGGGAGTATGGGGAGTAACAATTTCTAGAGTTATTATCACAGGCTATGCTAGAGCGTCAACTTTATCGTATTGGACATGGGATCATACCTATGGGGAAACTCCATCTTCTGGATATTTCATCGGTGAATGGATTCTTGATAATAGCTTCTATAATAGAAATAATACTAGCTCAGGATCTTATAATGCACTCGAAGCCAAATATACACCAGAAATTCGACATCCTTCCACTTACGGTGCCTACGACTTCGTGAATATTTGGGCATTTGATGAAAAGAATCGAGATGGGGATCCCGTATTAATAAAACACATCCCACCAAAACTTCCGATTTTAGGTTTTAGAAATGAAATAGGCCTGTACTATACTGATGAAGCAGGTAATATTTTACGATATTTAGAATATGGAACTTTGGTAGCGGGTAGTACCTCTGAGGCTTATCCTGTATGGCTGCAGAATAATGCTGATTTCCCTGTTAAGGATATGAAAGTTTGGGTTGATCCACCTACAGTAAAACCAGGTATTACAGTCCAACTAAGTTTATCAAACAATCCTTTTGTACCTGTAGATGAAATACCTTTCCCTGGAACGATACCTATTGGAGACGCTAGACAGTTTTATATTAGGTTCTTGTCCGAAGTTACAGTTACAGAGGGTGGTACATTTGATATGAAGGCAAAAGCAAGTCCTGCTTAATGAGCTTTTCATCTCAATACAATGGGATTGGATGTGATTAGAATGGCATATCCGTTAAAGGGACTGACCTTACATTTACACTCTGCGTTAGCTAACCAAGGTTACTCACAGGGTGTAAATACAATCCCTGTTAATTCTTGGTTTGATTTAGCAAGAAAAGGGCATAACGGAAGTTTGATAAGTTTTAACTTTTCGCAAGATAAGACTTGGACAGGTATGAATATACTTACTGACCCTTATTCACTTTACTTTAACGGCCTTAACAATCACGTAGTAATCCCTAATCATTTGGAATTACTGCCAACAGACTCAGGTTTTACGTTTGAAACTTGGGTCAAACCAGTTAAGTCAGGTTATATCGCATCTTATGGTGCGGGGAGTGAACGAGGGTTTTCACTTTATTTTGACTTAGATACTCGTGAAATTCGGGTTCAAATAACGACAGAAACAAAGAAAATGTCTTTTGTTTTTGCTGAAGTTAACATAAAGGCTTGGCAACATGTAACTTTGCTGTATGATGGGGAACGCTTATGGGGGATGATCAATGCAGCTCCGCAGGGCTTTAGTTTACCTGTATTAGGAGAATATATTAATACAAAGGCCCCATTAGTATTAGGTAAATCATCAACAGCAAATAATAGTTATTTTGAAGGGAATATAGCAACTTTTAGAATATATCAAAGGGCCCTTAGTTGGGATGAGGTAACGAATAGTTACAATGCAGGTTTTCTTATTACCGACAATAAAAGTGAACTATCTTCTAAGGGATTAGTATTATGGCGTGATGAGATAGAAGCTACCTTAAATGTAAGCATGATGTCTCGAGCAACAGCAAAATATGAGACAGCCAAAGTAGATAGTCAAAATATAAAAGGCTTCATAGATATTATGAAACCTGAAGATATGATAAGTTCTATTATAATTAATCCAAGTATTAGAATAGCCGCTAAATATGAGATTGATAAATTCGGAGAAAACGATTTAGTTGCTACAATTAGTGTCACACATTTCCAAAAAGATTTAAAATGTACATTGAATATCAATCCTATCAGTTATATGC
>NZ_JBEUTW010000515.1:0-6281 GCF_040492675.1 Bacillus sp. AP50 | reverse complement strand
TTTCAATGCAAAAAGTAAATTGTTTATTTTTATCCTAGTATTAACTGGATTGGCTATTACGGACTATTTGTATTTTTACTTACAAGGTGATTTGTCAGAGCGTTCAGTTATATTTTTAAGGTGTTTGTATAGAGTTTTCCTATTATTTATCGCTATTGCTGCTACAATCCCAAAGAATACTTCTTCTAAAAGAAATTATTTTATTATTAATCCGACATTTGGAGAGAAACTTCTTGGTATATTCCCTTATCTTGCAGTTGCAGTCTTAATTGGCTTTACTTTGAAAGAGCAAACTTCTTCAGCTACATTAATTACGGGAAATTGTATTGCTTTTGTATTTGTACTGATTCGTCATACAATCGTACGAATGCAAAACAAAGAGTTAACTAAAACATTAAAAGTGTTTAATAATCAATTAGAACAAACAGTATCTCAAAGAACAAGGGATTTAATAAATAAATCTAATGATTTAGTAAAAAATCAAGAGAGATTTAAGTCATTATATGAGTATCATCCGGATCCTATTTTAACGATTGATTCAAACGGTATCGTATTAAATATAAACCAGGCTGGAAGTATGTTATTAGGAAAAGAAAGTGCTGCATTGATAGGGAAAGAGTGCTTCTCTATTTTTTTAGATGAAGATAAATCTGAATTGGAAGCAGCTATAAAGAAAGGGAAACGATGTAGTTCATCTTCACTACAGTTACGTGTGAAAAATAACAATGAGAAAGATATACTCTTTTGGTATGTCACTATAGTTCCTATTATGATAGAAGGACAAACCTTTGGGAGCTATGTAATGGTAAAAGACATAACAAGAATGAAACAACAACAGGAAGAGATAAATTACCTTGCATTCCATGATACGGTGACGGAGATTGGAAATCGTATATTCTTCCAACAAGAATTAGATAGATCTATTAAGCGTGCACAAAAAACACAGGATAAGTTTGGGCTCCTGTATATTGATTTAAATCGCTTTAAGACTATTAATGATACATTGGGTCATTCGATTGGTGACAAGGTTTTAAAAGAAGTTGCCAAACGTTTTAGGACATGTCTGTCACCGACTATTCCTCTAGCAAGAATAGGTGGTGATGAGTTTGCGATCATTGTCCATAACCAAACAGAGCAACAGCTATTGGATTTGTGTAAAACTCTATTTCGTATAACTGAAGAACCATTTGTAGTAAATCAGCATAGTTTTTACTTATCTCTTAGTATAGGAATAGCAGTGTATCCATTTGGAGGAATAAATACTACTACACTTTTACAACACGCTGATATCGCTATGTATAGCGCAAAGGAAAAAGGTAACAATGCTGTTTGTATGTATGACGAGACATTATCTCAAAAAGTAACTCGTCGATTACGATTAGAACAGGATTTACCAAATGCAATTGAAAATAATGAGTTGTTTTTATTGTATCAACCACAAATTGATAGTAAGGCAGGTAAGGTTATTGGTGCAGAGGCTTTAATACGTTGGCAACATCCAGAGCTTGGACTGATTTCTCCTTTTGAGTTTATACCTATCGCAGAAGAAACGGCGCAGATTATTTCAATTGGGAAGTGGACGTTACAGAAAGCGTGTCAACAACTGAAAGAATGGCATTCTGCGGGCTTTTCAAATCTAAAGATGGGGATAAATTTATCAGCTATAGAGTTTGAACAGAAAGATTTTGTTCAAACCATTATATCTACCATAGAAGAGATAGGAGTACCTGCTAATTCGATTGATTTGGAATTAACAGAGCGAATAGCAATGGTAGATGAAAAGGAAACCTTATCGAAGTTAAAAGAATTAAAATCATATGGTGTACATTTATCAATTGACGATTTTGGTACAGGTTATTCTTCATTAGCGTATCTGCCTCTTTATCCAATTGATACTTTGAAAATTCCAAGAGAATTTGTTAATAGGATTGGAACTTCTACTGATGGAGATGAAATTATACAAACCATTATTTCACTTGCTCATACTTTAAACATGAAAGTGATAGCGGAAGGGGTAGAAACGAAGGAACAATTAACAGTGTTACAACGTAATGCATGTTATCTAATTCAGGGCTATTACTACAGTAAACCTGTAAATGAAGATGAATTTATTGGTTTTTTAAGTACAATACAAAATGAATAAGTGAAAAATCAGTATATGTATGAAATAAAGTGAAAAGACGATCTATCCATATGGATTTGAACGTCTTTTCACTTTATTTTCAGTAGTTATGCAGCAAGGTTTCAGCCTTTGAAAGTAAAATAAGTATCTATATTCCTTGTATTAGGGCTGTTTTAAAAAATATTTTATTTATAGTTATTATATTTTATTAGTGGGATTCGAATAGGGAATGAAATGGATTTTTAAGTTGGATAGGCCTTAATATATAAGCAGAAGTGTATCAAAAGGTTAGTTTATTTATGAAGTGCTTTAAAAATGTATTTTTATATCTTTTGAAGTAGATTCCTTTAATGAAAACATATTATATCAAATAGAAGAAAAACAAAAAGCCATTTCCTTTGAAGTACACCCCAATTGTTAGACACAGTCTAACAATTGGAGGTGCATTTTTTATGGCTAAATTTTCTTCAACAGAGAAAATCCAAGCAGTGAAACGATATTTAGATGGTAGAGAAAGCGGAAAAACAATTGCTAGATCTATAGAAGTTACTCCTAGCTTACTTCGTAAGTGGATTAGACGATATGAATCTTCAGGTGAAATTGCTTTTGAAAAACGCTATACATCCTACTCTACCCAGTATAAACTAGACGTACTTAATTATATGAATGAACACGGGACATCTATTAGAGAAACAGCGGTACTTTTCAATATTCCGTTTTATGAAACACTTCGGAAATGGAAAATAGCTTATGAAACAGGAGGATTGGATGCCCTACATTCAAAGAAAAGGGGCGTCCAACCATGAAAGATAAAAAAATAAAACTAGTAGTAGAGGGCTCAATAGAAGCACTACAAGCGGAAAATGAGCGTTTACGTATGGAAAATGCATATTTAAAAAAGTTGAATGCCTTAGTTCAAAACAAGGAAAAATCACGAAACAGGACACAGCGTAAGTAGTCTATGAATTAAGGCATAAATATTCGATGAAGGCACTTGTAGAGCTAGCTAACATTCCACGAAGCACGTATTATCATTTAGTAAAGAAAATGAATCGCCCGGATTTAGACGCCAATTTGAAAGATGAAATTAAAACGATTTATGAGGAAAATGAAGGTCGTTATGGCTACCGTCGCATTCGTGATGAGTTAACGAATCGTGGTCAAAAAGTGAATCACAAGAAGGTTCAGCGCATTATGAAAGAGCTTGGATTAAAGTGTGTTGTGCGTATGAAAAAATATAAGTCTTATAAGGGAAAAGTCGGTAAAATTGCACCCAATATTTTAGCGCGCAGTTTTCATGCAGATGCACCAAATCAAAGATGGGTAACAGATATCACAGAGTTTAAAATGTTTGGAGAAAAACTTTATTTATCACCTGCATTAGACTTGTATAATTACCTATACCATTGGCTCGAGGCTGCCATATTCGCTTGTTTCAGAATTGGTAGAGACAGCATTAGAACGTTTACCTGAAAATCATCAACTATTGATGCATTCTGATCAAGGGTGGTATTATCAAATGAAACAATATGTCCGGACACTTGAATCAAGGGGGATTGTGCAGAGTATGTCTCGAAAAGGAAACTGTTATGACAACGCAGTAATGGAGAATTTCTTCGGAATCATGAAGTCGGAATTCCTCTACATAAAAGAGTTTGAAAGTGTAGATCATTTTAAAATAGAATTAGAAAAATATGTAGATTATTATAATATGAAACGGATAAAGGCAAAATTAAAAATGAGCCCGGTGCAATACCGGACTCATTTGGATCAAGCTGCCTAATGAAATAACCGTGTCTAACTTTTAGGGGGCACTTCATTTAAATACAACGTTTTGCTTGTTTTTTTATTCTAACCGATTATTTACATTTTATTTTAGTTGAAGAATATATAAATTTTTCAACTAAAATTTACAAGTGTAAAGGTTAATATTCCTAATTAGGATAGGGATATGTTTTACACTGTGAACGAATTAGATTAAAGAGAGCTTGTACTTTCGCTTTACCACGCTCTTTAAACTCAGTTTGGAAAATAGGGTGATGAGCGAGTAAAAGAGCTGCCAGCCCAGTAACATGTGGAGCTGCCATTGAAGTACCGGATTCAGGCTTAAAAGCTCCTCCAGGAACAGTTGATATGATTCCTACTCCAGGTGCACAGACGCCTATTTCCGGTCCATAACAGGTGAAACTTGGCAAAAAAAGTTCATCATCAGAAATAAAACCAGTTTGCATAGTAGTTGATTCCCATGTATTTGGTTGTAAATCCTTGTGACTTCCTATTGCCGCTACCGCAAGAGTATTTGGTGAAGACGCTGGATAAAACACTGGTCCACCCGCATTACCTGCCGCAGCGATACAAGCTATGCCATTGTTTACTGCTAATTCAAGCTTCTGTTCTACAATTGGGTTTATTTTTGAATCCCCACCTAAACTCATGTTAACAACATCAATCTTATTTTCAATACAGTAGTTAAGAGCTTCAATTAGATTACTGTATCCTCCACCTGGGAATATTCGCAGTATGTGTATCTCGGCCTCAGGAGCAAATCCCATTAGCATACTATCATCGCTATTACGAGCAGTGATTATTCCTGCACAATGCGTACCATGACCAACTATGTCTTTGCTCCAATTACTTGTATTAGGGTCCCCTGTAAAATCTTGCCCCTTTTGAACATGTTTAAGCAAAGGATGAACGTTATCACAGCCACTATCTATGATAGCAATTTTAACACCTACTCCGGTTCTCTTTTCTTTAGGAAGTAAGTCAAGCCCCATAAGGCGCTGTCCCCATCCAAACCGAAATGCATTAGGAAAGCCCACAATTGTCTCTGTTAATGAGTGTAACCTGATTTCATTCACGTTACTTTCAGAAAAATTCGGGTTTGCAAGAAAGAAATCCCAATAACTATCTTGAGCAGACGCTCTAATAAAACGAGGTGGTTTTTGACCAATCGTCTTAAGTTCGAGTTCTACTTCGCCCTTTTCATCAGTTATCCCTTCAACAGGAAATGCATCACCTGCTATTTGTACGGTAGCCTTTAAAAGAGGTTTGTCTCCTTCACCTAGTACTCGAAACCTTAACTTTTGTATAGTCACTTCTGTTATTGATGAGAAGTTTCCGGCCATCGGTGCCAAGGTAGTTTCGGTATAGTTTAGCAGCTTGTCCTCTGTCATGAGCATCCCAGATGGCAAAGTTTTCTCCAAAATTTTTGCGCGTTCTGGATCAATCTTAGCCACAATTATATTGCTAGTATCTTTACCTACACTTAAGGCTTGGACCGTATCGAGTCGACGGACAACCTCAACTCCTCGTATCTCTAAAGCCTGATCTATGTCTCCTGCAGACATTAGATGTATTCCCTCAATCTGGTGGGAAGCAATTAAATAATTACGAGCTTCATTTCTTAATGTTACGTCGTTACTATTGATAGGTGTCATTGAATATTATCCTTTTCTTTTTTATACTATAGAACAGTTTAATTAATAATTTAATTGGGTGTCTTCTATGATTGTAATTTGGCCATTTAAGGCTTGCTGTAAAGTTTCTTTTGTCACTACGGTTGCAAGAATTACAATTGTCTCAGGATCTATATTTTTTACAATCTGAATTTCACCAGGGTGTGTACTTATAAAGTTATTTAATAAGCTAATAGCCCGATTTTTATCAGGACCAACCAGAGAAATAATCCATTGTTCAAAGGGATATGGCATGAAAGTTTTAAACCTCCTAGCTTCAAGCAGCCTTCATTTGTCATACACTTCGGATCAATTCTAACAGTCCTATAATAATGACTGTACAGTTGGAATAAAGATTTGAGGCTTATTTCCTATTAAATTCCCCAAAAAACTTTGTGTTTGTAATTGTGGACTTGCACTTAAAGTATTGATATTTTGTGCATTAGGTCCAGCTTGTAAAGCTGCAATAGCTGACTTGATTAAACCTCCAAAATCAAAACCTTGTGCTTGTAATTGCGGATTTGCGCTTAAAGTGTTGATATTTTGTGCATTAGGCCCAGCTTGTAAAGCTGCAATAGCTATGGGAATAGCTACCTTAGCAACATTTTCGATTAAACCTCCAAAATCAAAACCTTGTGCTTGTAATTGTGGATTTACGCTTAAAGTGTTGATATTTTGTGCATTAGGCCCAGCTTGTAAAG
>NZ_JBEUTW010000514.1:0-1119 GCF_040492675.1 Bacillus sp. AP50 | reverse complement strand
CAGTTAGACTTATCCGTTAGTGAATTCGCATTATTAGAACATCCTACAGTATTTAGGGAGAATGTGGCCAATAAAAACCATAGTATTAATTTCTTCATATAACCACTTCTAACTCTTTTTTAATTAACATTTTTTAAGTTCCTTATTAATTTTACAATACATTAAAGGTTGGGAAATATTCTTATACTCATAAATTGTTACGTTTTGGCGGGGGGAGGAATTATGAGTTACAGCGATTTTTAAGATGACTTTGGTCTAGGGTGTAGTTACTAAGAAAAGTAATTCAAATCGAAGGGGGAAACGTCTTGAGGTGTCTTTTTCTTATTTTCAATAAGGTCTGCTAAATACATGTATAAAACAAATTCTACAATAAGGCCTAGTTTAATCATACGGTCACTTGTAAAGTATGCGTATGGTTAGACCCTGTTCACTTAGCGATTTTCACCGCATATACCTTTTTCTATAGTTTGTTCTCGTAATATTGTCTCTACAAGACAAAAAAGAAAACTCCTCTAATTAAGAGGAGTTTTCTTTTTAGCGGTAGTTAATGAACTGTACGTCGATTGGTAAATCAGCGCTACGAACAGCTGCGATTACTGCTTGTAAGTCATCACGGCTTTTTGCTGTAACACGTACTTGATCATCTTGTACTTGTGTTTTTACTTTTAATTTCATTTCTTTAATGATGTTGTTAATTTTTTTCGCGTTATCTTTATCGATACCTTGTTGAAGTGTTGCGCGTTGGCGAACAGTGTTGCCAGTTGCAGCTTCAACTTTTCCGTAATCTAAGTTCTTAATTGGAACGTTACGTTTTACAAGTTTAGAGATAAGAACGTCTTTTACTTGCTCTAATTTAAACTCGTCATCAGAAGTTAAAACAAGTACTTCTTTTTCTAATTTAATATCACTTTTACTTCCTTTAAAGTCATATCGGTTTTGGATTTCTTTTAATGCGATATTAATTGCGTTTGTTACTTCAGGTAATTCTACTTTCGAAACGATGTCAAAAGAACTATCTTTTGCCATAGTTAGCACCTCCAAATAAATTTCTAATCTTTTTATGTACTGTACATACTAAAGTATAGCTGAAAACGAGTCTAGACTTAAGTGTTTTCGTAC
>NZ_JBEUTW010000513.1:0-2296 GCF_040492675.1 Bacillus sp. AP50 | reverse complement strand
GTATTGAAAATTAAATATAGATTTACGTACAAATAAAAAAGCCGCATTTGCGACTTATGAAATCATAGGATTAACTCCTTTTTTGGTTGAATGATTAGCGCTTAATCGCATCGACAATTAGCGATGGAAAACCAAGTTTATCGCCTTTATTTCTAGAATCATACCTTTTCGAACGGAAAATAACACCGTCGTTTGCATCCCATTCGTTGTAATAAAACTGACCATTTTCATCACAATATTCAAGTAAAACTACCTCGAATCCAGCAGTTTCAAACATTTTCGTTAATGTTTTATAATTATGAACGATTTTATGACTTGCTGCTGGATGATCTTTCGGACCGGGTCCCCCTATTTGAACTATATTTTGATATACCTCATCCTGAAAGAATGCATCAGGGACTCCGCACCGAATATGACCAGATGGTTTTAAAAATTCATAACAGATTTCAGCTGCTCTTACACCTTCTTCAAAAGTAAGGTGTTCCCATACATGCTCAGCTAAAATAGCTGAAATAGAGTTGTATTCAAATCTTTCTTCCCACGTAGCTTTATCTAGTAAGTTAAGTTCATCTTCTTGCGTTTGAATCCAGCCTGGATTATTATTAAACACTCCAGCTCCGACAACTACTTTAATTTCGTCTTGTTTTATTGCCACCATGTTCACCTCTTAAACATTTTAATTCATTAATATATTCTATGTTTACTATTATCCTTCCTCCTTCAACAAATGTAGTAACATGAGTCCAGTACAATACCGAACTCATGCCCTAAAACCTCTCTAACGCAACAATCTGTCTAACTCTATAAAATTAGTTCATAATATACGATTTTTCTTACAGAAATATAGCACACCAAACATTAGCATAATACCAATTACGTAAAAAATTGTTGTTCCGCTCCCACCAGTATTAGGAATTACCCAATTATTCTTCGCATTTTTCACTGTTATTTTTTGTGTCTTTACTGCTTCTGTAATTTCTATTTCTATTGGATCTCTAAGTAACATGTATCCGTTCGGTGCTTTTATTTCTTTAATCGTATACTTTCCAATTGCTAATTGGTTGGAAATTACCTTTCCTTTTTCATCCGTTATTAATCTACTAAGTTCTTTCCCTTCTTTATCTAACACTTGAAATACAGCGCCTTTTAGCTTTAATTCACTATCCTTATCATCAACTTTTTCAATTTCAAATTGCCCAGTCGGATCTGGCAATTTCTTATTTTCTATTTTAATTTCTACTACTGTATCTTTTTCTATTTTTACAGCTATTTTATCTTTTAATAATTCATAACCTTTAGGTGCCTCTATTTCCACTAGGGTATAGTTTCCTATTGGTAAGTCCTTTGATATCATTTCTCCTTTTTCATCTGTTATTAACTCTCCAACTACTTTTCCTTTTGCATCTTCTATATGAAACTTTGCCCCTGCTAGTTTTTTATTTTTATCACTTATGTCTACTTTCACAAGCTTCATTTTTCCCATTGGATCTGGCAATTTCTTATTTCCTATTTTAATTTCTACTTCTGCATCTTTTTCTATTTTTACAGTTATTTTATCTTTTAATAATTCGTAACCTTTAGGTGCTTCTACTTCCACTAAGGTATAGTTTCCTATTGGTAAGTCTTTTGATATTACTTCTCCTTCTTCATTTGTTACTAGTTCTCCAACTATTTTCCCATTTAAATCTTCAATTTTAAACTTTGCTCCTGCTAGCTTTTTATTTTTATCACTTATGTCTACTTTCACAAGCTTCATTTTTCCCATTGGATCTGGCAATTTCTTATTTCCTATTTTAATTTCTACTTCTGCATCTTTCTCTACTTTTACAGCTATTTTATCTTTTGATAATTCGTAACCTTTAGGTGCTTCTTTTTCCACTAAAGTATAGTTTCCTATTGGTAAGTCTTTTGATATCGCTTCTCCTTCTTCATTTGTTACTAGTTCTCCAACTATTTTCCCATTTAAATCTTCAATTTTAAACTTTGCTCCTCCCTCTGTTGTAATTTTTTTCGCATTTGGAAAAACCCAAATCATTTTCCCATATAGCTCAGTAAACGGGGAATTAGGCGAATATGGTTGTGATGTAGGAACTATATCTGTAGCCTTTCCAATATTGTTCGTGTCATATAGAATAGACCCATTTTTAAATGTAACCTCTATTGCATCTGAATACATTACAATAAAATCTTTTTCCTTAGCATTGGGCAAAAATACATCTCTTATATCTACACTGATTTTCCCTGTCAATTCTGATGAAACATAAATATTAGGATTGTTTATATCTTTTCCGATTCC
>NZ_JBEUTW010000512.1:0-1115 GCF_040492675.1 Bacillus sp. AP50 | reverse complement strand
TGTAACACCTGTTGATTTCATGTTAATACCATCCTTTTATTTTTAATTACTACTCCCCTATGAACAAGCGGATTAAATGTTGTTTTTCTAGTAATCTAACACAAATTCAGTTTTTCTAATAACCAGTCTTGCACTTCATCTTTTAGGTCTATACCTACAGCAATTGTTCCAAGGATTACACCTTTTCCAATAAGGTTTATATCTACAGACATTGCTACCTTTCCTGTCTTAATTTCATATGTAACTGTTTCAATGTGTTTTTTAGGAACACGGATAAAGTTGATTAAACCTGAGGTTTCTACATATCTTTCTGTAATTTTAATTTTATTATCTTTCCAAGAAAACTCCGTATCTGTAACTGTTTTAGGATTTTTTGTTCCAAATAAGCCCACAAGCAATAGACCTCCTATATTTTAATATCACAACCTTATCATATGGATAGTGATATTTATAGGGGGACATAACCAAAATCCAAAAATTTTAACGTAATGGTAGGAGGCCTACTATAAAAAGAAATATTCATAACTAACAGAGGGAGCATCACGCCTATCAAGCTAAAATTTTGAAGTTTTATTAACCTCTCTTACTATCATACAAAAATTATCTCTTAGCTCTTGCTAGAGCTTTTTCTATGCACATTTTTAATTGCATCTTGGTTATTCAAACGTTATAATAGTCACCACATTACATATAACGAGGTGCAAAAAATGAATAAGACAGAATTAACAAAAGTAGTAGCAGAAAAAGCAGAACTTACACAAAAGGATGCAGCTGCAGCAACACAAGCCGTATTAGATACGATAACAAATGCACTAGCTAATGAAGAGAAAGTACAAATTCTTGGATTTGGTACATTTGAAGTACGCGAAAGATCTGCACGTACAGGACGTAACCCACAAACAGGTGAAGAAATGCAAATCGCAGGCAGTGAAATAATTATATATAGTCAAAAGGGTTTGATATTTATCTCAAACCCTTTTTTAATAGCCTTTTTTCATAAAACAAAAAATATCATCCAAAGTTTATATAAATACTATAGATTCCCCATAGAATGTAACCAAACTGTGTTACGATAAACATTGTAAACTCAAAACTTTGTGATCTTTCAAAGTAGG
>NZ_JBEUTW010000511.1:0-7226 GCF_040492675.1 Bacillus sp. AP50 | reverse complement strand
GAAAAAGGATTTTGAATTTTCTCAATAAAATATATGGATACATATGTTACAATATATTCAAAGCGATATATTAAAAGTAAAATGGTTGAAAAGGCACTCAATAGAGTGCTTTTTCTTTTTGTATGCAATTGTGCATATTATATTTTTTTTCAAATGAAGAGGATTACAATATAATTTGTAGACAGACTTTATAAAGCAGAATTTAATACAAACATTTCCCTCTACTTTTTGTATCTAACAATCGTATAACAATAAATAATTCTGTTTTATAGTGTCTGTTTTTGAAAGGTGTCTTTTTTGAAGGCACCTTTTTTTATTAGTATAGATAGTTTTCACTGTTAGCATAGTGTAAACTATCTATACTAAACATTAGCAATCTTCCGTATAAATATTATCAATTTACTATATATTCCAGTGGTGTTAACCTACATATGAAAGGCTTTCTTTTTCAAAATATTACCCCTAATAAAATTTTGAAGAAGTCAACTGTCTCCAAACTTGTCTTTATGCTTAAAGAAAAAGCACTCAAATTGAGTGCTTTTTCTTATTGAAACATGCTATTTTTCTAGGCGATTTTCATAAAATAAAAGTAAAGAAATGAAAGTGGGTGACAAAATGCCGGCAGTTGTGGAAGGTGTTATTATTGAAAATTGCAATGGAACAATTAATGTAGGGGATAAATATAACGTACAGCCGATTGAAAAGACGAAAGCTTATAATGGATCGGGATCATCAAATACAGGAATGAAAGTACAAACGTTTAGCGGGATTAGTACGGCGGATGTAAGGGATAATGATGCGTATGATCAAGTTATTCAATCAACGTTATAATTTTAAAATGCAAAATTGCATAAAGTAACATGTTTGTTGTATGTTACACTCTAGCTGTGAGCTGTTAATGATTCTTCTGTATTATAGTTGTTAGATTAGAAATATAACATCTTATCGAAAATCATACGTACAAAAAAAGACACTTCAAACGAAGTGTCTTTTTTTACTTTAGTGATACCCTTTAGCAGAGTCTTTATGAATTTTATTTTTAAAAATACTGTAGCTCCAAAGCTGATATCCAATAACGATTGGTACCATAACCATTGCAACGAAGAACATAATTTTTAAGTTTAATTGACTACCAGCTGCGTTATATAACGTTGTACTGTATGCATCGTTAATACGAGATGGTAACATTCTTGGGAACATACCTGCAAAGCCAGTTGTCATAAACATTGCGATTGTTAGGCAAACGAATGTGAATGCAAGGCCAATTTTATGTTTGTACACCATAATAAGTGCGAGTACACTCATTAGCATTGCAAGTACTGGAAGAATGAATAGTACCGGATATTCCGTAAAGTTTTGGAATAAGTTTGTCCGATTAGCAGTTGCTACATAGAAGATAGCTAAAATAATAGCAGCTGCCATTGAAAATGGTCTTGTGATTTTATAAGCACGATCAGATACTTCACCAGTCGTTTTAATCATGACCCAAAGGGCACCGGATACGACAAATATAGCAGTGAAGAAAAGACCACCTAATATACCGTAATGGTTTAGTAAGCTAAGTAAATTTCCTTCATAGCCATTTTTTCCGATTTGTAGTCCGTAATAAAGATTAGCGAATGTAACACCGAATAAGAAGGCGATTAGGAAACTGCCAATTGCAAATGCCCATTTACAAGTTTTTTGCCAAATTGGTGAATCATCTTTATGCATGAATTCCAGTCCAGCGGCACGAGCAAATAGTGCAAGTAATACTAAGAATAACGGTGTATATAAATAACTAAACATATTAGCATATGTGACTGGGAAGGCAGCAAATGTTGCGCCACCAGCTGTAATTAACCATACTTCATTACCGCCCCAGAACGGGCCAATTGCTTCTTGTAATTGATTTCGTTCTTGTCGATCTTTCGTAACGAAAGGAAAAATCATTCCGTTACCAAGTGCATACCCGTCAAGAATGAAGTAAACTGTCCAAATCACGCCCCATAAACCGAACCAGATGATTGCAAGCATATCATGAGACATGAGCTACACCTCCCTCAGTAGCAGGTTCTTCTAATGCGGCAGGTCCTTTTTTCGCGAACTTCAGCATTAAGTATACGTCTGCGATTAAAAGTAAAGTGTAGAATAAAATTAAACTAATTAATGAGAACCAAATTTGCGGGACAGATATAGGTGATACAGATTCTGCTGTACGCATTAGTTTATATACTGTCCATGGTTGACGACCTACTTCAGCGACAATCCATCCTGCGTTAATTGCGATATAAGGAAGTAAGACAGACCATATTGTAATTTTCAAATAACGTTTTGAGTTTTCTAGTTTTCCTTTTCGGTTTAAATAGAAGCCATACCAAGTTAATGCCATAAAGAACATGCCGAGTGCAACCATTAAGCGGAAGCTATAATACACGAGGTTAACATTTGGACGTTCATCTTTCGGAATATCTTTTAAACCAACAATTTCGCCATTAAATGAATTTGTGTAGAAGAAGCTTCCGAGTTTTGGAATCGTAAGGAATTCAAAGTTCTTCTCATTTTTTACATCAGGAATTTGAACAATTGAGAAGCCTTGTCCTTTTCCAGTTTCCCAAACTGCTTCCATCGCAGCACCTTTTGCGGGTTGATATTTAGCTGCTGATACACCAGATTGATGTCCCATAAACGGTGTAATTGTTGCGGCGAATAAGCCTAACATTAAACCAAACTTAAATGATTTTTTGAAGAATTCTACTTCATTTTTACGTAATAAGTGATAAGCACTAATTGCCATAACGAAGAAAGCACCTACGATATAACAACCAACTACAGTATGGAAGAACATGTTCCAAGCGTATGGATTCGTAACGAGTGCCCAGAAATCATTTAATTCAGCGCGGCCGTTACGCACGACGTATCCAACAGGGTTTTGCATAAAGCCGTTTGCTGTAATAATCCAAAGGGCGGAAATGTTTGTTCCAAGTGCAACCATCCACATACAGAAGGCACGAAACTTTGGTGAAATTTTGTCTTTACCGAATAACCATATTCCCATGAAAGTAGATTCTAAGAAGAAGGCAACAAGTGCTTCGATTGCGAGAGGGGATCCGAAAATGTCTCCCATATATTTGGAGTACTCAGACCAGTTTGTTCCAAATTGGAATTCCATCGTAATCCCGGTTATAATCCCCATTACGAAGTTAATTGTAAATAATTTACCCCAAAAATTTGCCATTTTACGGTATGTTGGATTCAATGTGCGGGCGTATTGAGTTTCCATACATGCTACTAAAATGACAAGTCCGATTGTCAAAGGTACAAATAAAAAGTGATAAAAAATAGTAATTGCAAATTGAAAACGACTCAGTAACAGAACGTCGGACATAATAAATATTCACTCCTTTTTTACATTATCTACAATCAGTTTATAGTGAAAATACGTTTAAAGTATGTGAAACTTGTTACAAAGATGTGTGTATATTTTGAAAGAATTATGTCGATTATCTGAAAATATCTTATTTTTACTATAAAGCGATATCCTTTTTGAGTTTTTCATATTTTGGTACACTATTTATGTAGTGTAAACGAGAGAAAAGAGGGTCCTTTACTATGAAGTCATTAGAAGAGATTTTGCAGTACAATGAGAAATTTGTTGAAGAGAAAAAATATGAAGAGTTTGTAGCGGGGAAATTTCCAAACAAAAAAATGGTAATTATTTCTTGTATGGATACACGACTTGTTGAACTATTACCAAAAGCGATGAATATGCGTAACGGTGATGTGAAAATTATTAAAGTAGCAGGCGCTGTTATTTCACATCCATTTGGAAGTATTATGCGTAGTATTTTAGTCGCTGTATACGAACTTGGCGCTGATGAAGTATGTGTAGTTGGTCACCATGATTGTGGTATGGCAAAAATTCAAGCAAGCAGTACGATTGAGAGAATGAAAGAACGCGGTATAACAGAAGAGAAATTAGATATGCTTCGTTATTCTGGAATTGATTTAGAACAATTCTTGCGCGGTTTCTCTAGTGTGGAAGAAAGTGTAGAACATAGCGTATCAGTACTTCGCAACCACCCATTACTTCCGGAAGAAGTACCTGTTCACGGTCTTGTTATAGATCCTGATACAGGAAAATTAGATTTAGTTGTGAATGGTTACGACAATTAAGAATTTACTTTGTCATCCTTTTTATCTGGGACAGGATCAAATCCTCCCGGGTGGAAAGGGTGACATTTTAATACACGCTTACAAGTAAGCCAAAAGCCTTTGAGTGCACCATGTTTTTGAAACGCCTCTAATCCGTAATGAGAACAAGTTGGATAAAAACGACATGTTGGTGGCGTCATCGGAGAAATGAACTTTTGATAAAAGCGTATAATCCCAATAAAAATCTGTTTCATAACGGTCTCCTTTTCAGCATATTCTTAAAGTATTATAGCACGACTGTACATAATACTTTACTAATGTGCATTTCCGTTATATCATATTGGATATAACGGAATTAAATTAAAAGCGGGAGAGATGTTGTATGCCATCAGTAGAAAGCTTTGAATTAGATCATACGATTGTAAAGGCACCTTATGTAAGACATTGCGGAGTTCACAATGTAGGTAGTGACGGTATTGTAAATAAATTTGATATTCGTTTCTGTCAACCGAATAAACAAGCAATGAAACCAGATGTTATTCATACGTTAGAGCATTTATTAGCATTTAATTTACGTAAATATATTGATCGTTATCCGCACTTTGATATTATCGATATTTCACCGATGGGCTGCCAAACAGGATATTATCTTGTAGTAAGCGGAACACCGACAGTTCGAGAAATCATTGATTTATTAGAACTAACATTAAAAGATGCGGTTCAAATTACAGAAATTCCGGCTGCAAATGAAACGCAATGTGGTCAAGCGAAGCTTCACGACTTAGAAGGAGCACAACGCTTAATGAACTTCTGGTTAAGCCAAGATAAAGATGAACTTGAGAAAGTTTTTGGATAAAAAGAAAAACTGCCTGTGAAAGGGCAGTTTTTTTATTGTGCTAAGAGCGACCATACTCTTCTTTTGTATGAAAATATATTAGATACTCCAACATATAAAATAAAGGCAGAACAGAGAAAATAAACAAATGCTTTCGCTTTTTGCTGCTGCTTTATTTCATCGATTCCCAAAAGGATGAACACGTAAGGTAAAAGAATAGTGAAGTTTGCAAAGAAGCTAAATAGGACGAGAGAAAGAGCGATAGTGGCGATTATAATTCGAATGTTTTTTAACATGGAATCCCCCTTAGTAGAAAGACATAGTTACTGAGAGAAAATAATTATAAATGCTAAATTGGTCAAAATTTCATTCTACATGTAGTGAAAGTAGTTCGATATTAAGAAGAAGAATATAAGACCAGAAACGAAAAAATACGGGATACTCATTGATTTTCGTCCGGATTTTAATTCATTAATTCCTAGAAGAATAAAGGAACAACTGAGAATAAATTGTAAGTATGGAAGAAGTGAAAAATTATCGGTAACATGGATATAAGTGCTTAGAATGAGTAAGAGAAGCATGAGAAATGCTAAAAAACTACGTAATATAGTTAGAGTTAGCATTGTATAGCCTCCTTTAGACCATTTACTAGAATATTTCTGTGAAACCAATAAATAAAGCAGCGGCCCCTGCTAGTAGAGCGAGCAGACTACCTCCTGTTTGTCGTTTTAATATTTCCTCTAAACTTATGGTGAGGGCCATACCTCCTAAAAAGATGAACATATAAGGCATTATTTCTCTACTACCAGTAAAAAATCCATAGATTGCTATAGATAAGGCAATAAGTGATAAAGTAATCCGACCCCCTTTTAGCATAAAAGACCTCCTCTATTTTATGTAGGTAATAATGAGAACTATCCAAATGAAAGCACCGGCAATAATACAAATAAATCCAGTTGCTAATTCCTTTTTCTTTATTTGTTCAAATGCGATGAGAAACATTAAAGCCCCTAATAGAAATTGTGAAAGAGGTAAAAAATTATTTTGACCTGTATATAATCCAATTGCCGACATAACGATCACAGTGAGTGCTACTATGATGCGAAGTATACGAAGCATATTAGGAATTCTCCTTATTCTTTTTTGTATAAGGATTGTCTTCTAGTTTATCGACGGAATGTTTATAAGCATAGCCTTTATTAATTGTCATGATGGAGAGTACGAGGATGATTAGGACGATGATAATACCGATAATTAATATTTTGAACATAAAATCCCTCCTTTTCTTTATTTTACATAATTTTGTAATTGATGAAAACAATAGAAAATAAAAGGATGAAAGAAGGGTGTTACATGGAGACGAAAAAAACATATTATATATCAATAGGAAATGGTCAAATTTCACAAGTGAAGACGGCGGATACGTATAATTTTGAGATTTCCGCAAATGATGAGGAAATTACGGAATTAAGAGAGCACTTTGATCAAGCATATGTAGAAGATTTAGGGTCATTTGTACGCTCCCACGTTCCATTTGTTGAGTATCATCACGATTCAAATAATGACCGATATGATGAACAACTACAAAAAGCATATAAAATGATTTACGATTTAGGAAATCATGAGACGAAAGAATTAGTCGCGCAAATGGGAATAATCAATGGATTGTAATTGGATAATATTATGCAGAAAAGCGAGAATATGCTACAATTTGTGGTAGGAAAAACTTGTAACCATCAATAGGGGAGTAATGGCATGTACAAATTTAAAGATTATTACCACAACACTGTACAATTATCGTTTGAACGTTATCCATTTTCTCCTGAGCCAAAGCATGTTTGGGTTGTATGCCGGTACGGGGATCAATGGTTATTAACGCATCATTTACGTCGCGGTCTTGAATTTCCAGGTGGTAAAGTAGAACTAGGGGAAACACCGGAAGAAGCGGCAGTTCGAGAGGTTCATGAAGAAACCGGTGGCATAGTTTCTGATTTAACTTACTTAGGACAATACAAAGTATCTGGAAAAGACAAAATAATCATTAAAAACATTTATTTTGCAACAATTAGTGCGGTAGAAGAACATACGCATTACGAAGAAACGAAAGGGTCTGTTTTATTAAAAGACATTCCTGACAACATTAAAACGAATAGAAAATTTAGCTTTATAATGCGCGATGACGTATTAGCGCGTACGATGAAACATATAGAAGAAATCGGCTGTTTTACGAAGTAAAGTAGCCGGTTTCTTTTTTTTG
>NZ_JBEUTW010000510.1:0-1696 GCF_040492675.1 Bacillus sp. AP50 | reverse complement strand
CGTGTTAATACGATTTCATTATTATGACAAACATGTAAATATAAAAATAGAAAATCTCAATTTGATAAATACAATGGTAGAGGTGTTTATTTTAATGAAGCACAAATTAATTGCAACAGGTATCCTTGCAGGAGCTATATTATCCTATTCTTCTAATATTTTAGCAGATACTCATAAATTCCCTGATGTTCCTACATGGGCTGATAAATCCGTTAATTATTTAGTTGATAAACAGGTATTAAATGGTTATCCAGATGGAACTTTTGGTTCAAATGACTCATTAGACAGAGCTTCGGCTACAAAAATTATGACAAAAGTTTTAGGTATACAAATTGATCCTAATGCAAAACCATCTTTTACAGATTCACAAAACCACTGGGCTACTCCTTATATTGCTGCTGCTGAAAAAGCTGGGATTGTTAAAGGTGAAGGTAATGGAATCTTCAATCCATCCGGAAAAGTAACTCGCGCTGCTATGGCTACGATGCTAGTAAATGCATATAAACTACAAAGCACACCAAATCATAATGATCAGGTTAGATTTGAAGATTTAAAAGGGCATTGGGGAGAAAAATATGCCAATATTTTAATAGATTTAAAAATCTCTAATGGTACCGAGAACGGTTGGCAACCAAATAGATTTATAACACGTGCTGAAGCTGCTCAACTTACTGCAAAAACAGATATGTTACAACAAAATTTAAACGATGAAAAAGAGGTTATTACTGCTACCTCATATGAAGATTTAAATTTAACAGTGGCTTCGAAAATTACAGCTCAAGAGATTGATAGTTTTATTGCGAAATATCACTCGGATAGTCCTTTAGTTGGACATGGGCAAGATTTTATCAATGCGCAAAATCAATATGGCGTGAGTGCTCATTATTTAGCAGCGCATGCGATTTTAGAATCTGGATACGGAAAATCAGAAATCGCATATCAAAAACATAATCTATTCGGTCTACGTGCATATGATGGAGATCCGTTTAAATATGCAAAATATTTACCAAGCTACGGGGATAGCATTGCTTATAACGCTAATTATGTACGAGAAAGATATTTAGAAGAAAGTGGTATGTATTATAACGGCCCAACATTAACTGGCATGAATGTGAAATATGCATCAGATAAAGGCTGGGCTAAGAAAATTGCGGGTATTATGGAACGTATTAAACCGTTTCATGTAGAAGACTATACATATGCAAAAAAATTACCAAAGAATCCTGAAACATTAGATGTCGACGCGTTATCGAATGAAATTCCATATAAAATGTATGCAGACGGTTCAAGCTCAAATGTTGTATCATCAGCTGCTTACTACCAGGTACCTTATCCATTTAATTTAAAAATTAAAAGTAGACCAGATGTAGCTGTCGAGGAGAATAAAGTTGGTACAGTAACCCCTGGAACAACCATCTTTATTTATCGTGAAGATCCAAATGGATGGGTAGAATTCTCTTTTGAAGCTAATGGAGAAAAATATTGGACATTAAAAAATAAATTAAGTATGTAATTAAAAAGATCTATTTCATTAGTTTTAATCGTTTAGATTTTAATCTCATATAATTGGGAGACAAGTTTTTTAATTTCTTAAAATAAAATTAAGTATACAAGAAAAGTTAGAGAATTATTTTCTCTAACTTTTCTTCGCTAGTATTTGAAATTAAAAAGATGGTGGAGTTACCCCAAATATAAC
>NZ_JBEUTW010000509.1:0-3146 GCF_040492675.1 Bacillus sp. AP50 | reverse complement strand
CATCAACTATATTTTTTTCAAGCGCTTAATCTAATATATTGGATTATAATCTTACGTCTAAATAAGTTGATAGTGTATATAAAACACTATCAATCTTTATTATAAAACGATTCTTTATAGGCATGCACCTTTTTACACTCACCAAAATTTACAACATGACGAGTATCTTTATCCATGAATGTTATTCTGTATTTACTGAGGTTAGTTTTTATTTTGACTAACTAACATATTGTTTGCCTCAATATCTATTTTATAAAAAAGAAAATAGATGTAACGGTCCCTCTTTTAATAAAAAAATCCTATAAAAATATAGCGCTCTTAAAAGGTTTTGTTACAAATTTATTATGTTTGACTTAAAAAAAGGAACGTAATATTTATTTGTAGAAAATTTTAAGAGTAAAAATAGAATGACTATCTGTGATAAGAAATGGGGGGACTTTTATGCTAACAAATGATTTAGATTTCCGATTAGAACCACGTTTAAAAGAACTGTATGAACAACATAAAATTAGAGCGCAGAAGATAGACTGGGGTTATCATGAGTTTTTACCATGGGATAAGGGAATGGACTTTAAAAGAGTTCCTTGGGATGAAAGTCAAGTTACTCTTCCTACTGGTGTAATTACAGCCATTGAAACAGCTTTATTAACAGAAGTGAATTTACCATGGTTTACAACGTATTTATCTGCGACTTTTAAAGGTTCCCTTTCTGTTATTACAGACTTTATTCATACTTGGACCTCAGAAGAGGATCAACATTCGAATTTATTAGAGACATATTTACTACTCACTCGAAGTGTAAACCCTAAACGTATACATGAATTAAGAAAATCAGTCGTTGAGTGTGGATTTGAGCCTGATTTTCATACACCAATCGAAGCCATGACGTATACGACGCTACAAGAACTTGCAACAATGGTGTTTTACAATAATGTAGCTAAGGTGGCAAGTAAGCATGATCCAGATCTGGCTACATTATTACGCCGTCTTGCAAAAGATGAAACACTTCATTATGCGTTTTATCGAGACGTTATTCGAACACATTTAGAATTGGAACCAAATTATTGCTACCATATTGCCAATGTGATTAGGAATTTTAAAATGCCAGGTGCCGTCATGCCTGATTTTGAAAATAGAATGGCTGTGATTGCAAAAGAAGCAAACTATGGGCCACTACAATATTTTGATCAAGTACTTGATGTAGTGGTTGAGTATTGGGGGTTAAAAGACTTACGACCAATTGCCCCTCTAGCAGAAAAAGCAAGAATTGAGATTTTGGAGTATCATATAAGATTGAAAAAAATACGGGATCGATTTGGCCGTTTTCAAGGAAAAACTGATCTACGTTAATGAGTAGAGATTTCAGAATATACGCGTGGGAATTCCCTTTTCTTTTATTTGAAATCTAGAACGCTCTCTATTATTTTGCGGCTGTTTTCCTTAATTTAACTTCCGAAGAAAAAAGTTATTGACACCAAAAATAAACTCATGATATTATTGAACTTTTGATAAAAAATAACATATGTGTTAAGCTTGAGAAGGTTACCACATATGGAGGTGGGTTATATGTTTCAAATTGGGGATAACATTGTTTATCCAATGCACGGAGCAGGTATAATTGAAGCCATAGAAGAAAAAGAGTTCTCAGGGAAAAAGCAACTTTATTATGTCATAAAAATGTCCATTAGTAATATGCAAATCATGATTCCTAAAGGCAAAATATTGAGTTCGAATATACGCCCAGTTATTGATATACTTACATTAACGCGCATTATACACATTTTTCAGCATGGAGAATCAGGCGAATTAATGCCTTGGAAACAAAGGTATAAAGTAAACACAGATAAAATAAAAACGGGTGAAATACAAGAAGGTGCTGAAGTTATACGTGATTTAATCCGTATAAAGAAGGAAAAAGCACTGAATACAAGCGAAAAAAAATTGTTGGATGATGCATATAAATTTTTGGTCAGTGAGCTAGAATTAATTAAAGGAATCACTGAAAAACAAATAAAAAGTTTCTGTTGAGATTTATTATAAATACTGTATGACATCCCTCGGAAATATCCTGAATTCTCTGGGTATATGATGATTATTAAAAGGAAAGTATTTCAAAGATATTCAATTTCTTCAACTCACTTTTAGAGTAGATACCTCTTTTGTTATTACTTCAATCTAATCCATTTTTATTTTTAAATTTCTTTTACGAACGTTTGAAGTTTCATCAAATAACTAGATTAAATAGTCACTTGATTTTTACAATCCTGATTCACACTGGCACGGACAAGGAGCAGTAAGGATGAAAGAGAGGTAGGGCTTTCATTGTTTTAGGTAATATACTATCTAAGTCATTATTTCTAGAAGAAAAAACAATCAATCTCACCACTATCTTTAAGAGTGCCTTATATCTACTGAGACGGTGAATAGTAATTGTTTATCTTCTTTACTTAAAATTGATAAACGAACTGGTAACACCATATGGTCAACTACAAAAAATTGGTTTCCAGACCAGGAAACCAATTTAAATTTTATTTACATACCAATAGTAAATTAAGCAGTAAGAAGGAGTACACACATGAAAAAAATGTTAACAAAAGAATTAAGTAATGAATTAAAGAAGCGAGAAGGGATCATCTCTATTACAGTTGAGTCTTATGAAAAAATCGAAGTTGGTGGAATTCGTGTAGATGGACCAGCTATTATTCTAATTAATCAAGAATAGGTAAAAATAGTTGCATACAAGGAGAAAAGGATCGGCCTTTAAGAGAAGGGGGATCCTTTTTGTTTGTTGCAGCCAATATGGGATATAAATAACTTTTATCTGATGTGTTGGGGTTAAAAGGAAGGAGAGGATGGAAATTATCATGGTGGAAAGCTTAATATTGGTAGGATTTCTTTTTACGTTATATAAATTAGTTGATAAAAAAACAAACTAATTATTTAAAACGATAGATTGTTTCTTTTTTTAGGGCGAGATTTATCTGAGAGTGAAATGGATCATATAAAGGAGGAATTAAAATGGATGCAAGGAAAAAACGCATAAAATACGAGAAGATGTCAAAAAATTATGATCGTATTTATTTAGTTTCGTTTATCCTATTAATTGTACTTGTTTGTAGTAGTGTGATTATCATAGGAGCTACAGG
>NZ_JBEUTW010000508.1:0-4452 GCF_040492675.1 Bacillus sp. AP50 | reverse complement strand
ACCTTATCATATTAATAACTTCAATTATATTTGGATTAAATCATCCATATGGAATCACTTATATAGTTGGTACAACGATAATTGGTCTTTTATATAACTATGCTTATTGGGTATATAAAAAAAAGAATGAAAAATATCAGGTTACCATGTCTGCTTTTGGGGTTGTTTTTTTGATTCACTTATTACATAATTCTGTTGCTTTTATAGCTTCAAATTTATCATTTTAGCCAAGAAGACTCCTTCCTCAAGGAGCGTAAAGGGTCAAAAAGCCAATTTAAATATGTAGAAGAAATGAATGCATTTGCTTGTCCGATGGGGTGTATTTTAGAGTATGCGACAACGGATCGTGAAGGATATCATCAATATAAATCCAATCCAGAAGACTACGCTGTTTGTCCGCTACGTGAGGTATGTTTTTCAAAGAAACAAAAAGTTATCACTCATCATATATGGGAGAAATATAAGGATATCGCTAGAAAAAACAAACTAACAGTTACAGGGAAAAAGTTTTACAAAGTACGCTATTCAACTATAGAGCGAAGCTTTGCGGACGCCAAAGAACTACATGGCTATCGATATGCTCGATTTCGGGGGCTGAAGTCTGTCCAAATGCAGGCTTATCTCACCGCAACTTGTCAAAACATGAAAAAAAATAGCCCTCCATCTGACCAAAAAAGGTCTGGTGGAGGGCTATTTTTTTGAAACTCTATTATTTTATATTGTTTTTATTCGCTAAAATCAAAAACAAACTCATCTTATGACCGCGTTTCTTCTTACGAAATTAAGTAATTGTTCCAATAGCTGGTTTTTTAGTCATAGAATTACTTTCTCTCTCAGCTTTATTATTCTGTTCTTTCGCCTAAAATTCCAATATCCCCATTACTTCCTTCGTAAATAGTTTGAAATCAGTTAAATGTTTTTCAATAATTTGACGAACAATATCTAAATTTACACTTTGATAATCATGAACAGCAATATTACGAAATCCAACCATCGCCTTTAACTTATTTGCTAGATCAGCGCTAAGTAATCCTGCTGTAACCAATAAATCAAAGGCCTCTCGACTAGATTGGGGTAGTCCTAATTTTTTCCCAGCAACAATATGCATTGCTAGATCAATACTCGCTTCACAAGCTCTTTGTATATTCAATATTATTGAATCTTGTTTTGTAAAGTCCTCTAAATTTTCAGGGTCATTTCCATACACATCTTGGATTCTTTTTATACAACGCTCTATTGTAGAAATTTTATTTAAAATAACCTCATTCTTCATATATAGAACCTCTTTTCTTTATATCATCAAATACTACCTGTCGTTCTTCATTCAATTTTGAATACATTTTTAAAGTTTTCATTTCAAAAATAACCTTACGTTTTTCATCGGAACAAAATATTGTCTTTCCTGTATGTATAATCTGAGCTTGAAAAACTGTAGAAGCTTCGGATAAATCAACTAAATCAACATCTCTCTGAACAATGTTAGCTAACTCCTGTGCTAATAAAAAACGTTCATAGTTCCCTAATGTTGTGTCACTTACATAAGCTATATCAATATCACTATCTTCTCGTTCTCTGTTCTCAGCCGTTGATCCAAACACAATTATCCAATAGGGATTCACCGTCTCTTGTAATTTTTCTATAATAGCTGTTATCATGCTTTGAAAAATCATTTAATTAATCCCCCTTATTGTACTTGAATTTTATTATATCATAACCAATCATAAATCCTTTAAACGACTATAAATACGTAAACAAAATTAAGCTTTTTTAGTACTTAACTCCTCACAAAATCAGAAGCTTATTTCTGACCTAAAATTATTATAGTTCAGGAGTAGATATATTGTAGCTTTGGATCTTAAATAATTGTTAATAATCCAACACTTTCCTGTTAAATGCTTTTTTATTTTCTTCCTGCAAAATTAAAAGACTGACAATAACTGTCAGCCTCTTACTTTAACAACTCTAAAGAACTTTCGCCTATTTCACAATATACATTCTAATAGTTTGAGGATATATTGCTCTAATAAAGAATTATATATTAATCCACCTTTAATTTTTCTTTTACCTTTGTAGGGAGTTCATCTTTTTTCACTTCTTCCCAAGATTTCACACCTTTTTTCTCAGAGTAATATATACGTAAAAACGCTTCTTTACGAAGGTTTTTTAACGCTGTAAACTCCATTTCTTTCTCTTTACCATCCTTATCAAATCCAGGTAATTTATATTCGTAAGTCGTATCCCCATTTACATTTTTCTCTTTTAATTTTTCACCATCCTTGGTAATTTGCACATAATATGTATCTGTACCAAGACGATTTAAATTACACCCGGATAACAACACAGTAAACATCACAAAAAAGCTACACATAAGCACTATTCGTTTCATATTATTCACCTCATATCTTTTCTCACAAAAATTATATCCTAATCTATTGGCTGCCAAAATTCATTTCCATTACGCTAACATTACGTTTTTGTAAGGTAGTAAAAACAGCTTAAAATAAAAAGGATATAAATTCATATTTCTATTGAATTCATATCCTTTGTTCTTATTGAGTAAACTATTTTGCCCCATGCTTAATAGGAGGTATTTCTATTATTCTGGGAAAATAAAGCTAGAGTCCTCTCCACTATTAGCGGTATCTTCTTTCGGGAATGTAATAGTAGATCCTTCATTTCCCTTATTTCCTTTATTTATTTCTTGTTCCTCAGGAAATACAATGGAAGAATCATTACCTAAGTTTGGTGAAAAACCAAGTTTAGATAAAATAGCTTTTAAGTCAGGTAAAACACCAATTTTATCAGAAGTTGGATCATTTGATTTCGTTCCGGTGCTAGAATCACTTAAAATATCCCTAAGCTGTCTTGGTGTATATACTCTCCCCTGATTATTTTTTGCAATTCCTTGAATTGATGCTGCAGCACCAGCAATAATAGGTGATGCGCTAGATGTTCCAGCAAAACTAGATGTATATAGATTTGTTATAAATTCACTTGGTTTAGCATCTGTAGTATCTACTGCATTCCCCCATCCATACACATCCACTCTACTACCGTAATTAGAGAAATATGAACGCTTATGAGGAACCCTTGCAGAAGCTGCCCCAACCATAATTGCCCCTGAATCTTTAAAATCAGGACTATTACGATTTAAAACTTGTTTACCATTACGGTCTCTAAATTGATCCAAGTCATTTCCGCCGTTTGCACCTGCTTCAATAATAATAATTCCCTTATTTGTTCCCATACGAATTGCATCAAATATGTCTGGTTTTACTTCCACAGGAAAATAGTTCTTATCTCCATATCCATCGTAAGTTGCTTGTGCCTCTAGTAAAAGAATATCTCCAGCTTGCATATTGTTAACCGCACTTAAAATAGCATCAGCTGTATTATAATTTCCGTTATCCCTAATCTGGGATACAACCTTTACCTTAGCTTTCGGTGCGATCCCAATTCCACCTATGTTATTATCCTCTGCCGAAACAATTCCTAAGACTGAGGTACCATGATCATGGTGCTCGCTTTTATTCTGTCCAGATATCAATTCAATCTTTTGATTCACTAAATCCTCATGATTAAATAACCACCCATACTCCATATCTACGAAAGTAGTTCCTTTTCCATCTCCACCTTTTATGCTCCAGGCATAAGGTGCATTAATTCCTAATGGTGCTGGTTCAAGGTAACCTTGTCTTGTAAGTCTAGGCTCATCATATGGATTAACAGATAAGTTTGGCAAACGCTCTGCTGGTGGCGCCTCTTCTTCCTGTAAATACGCCGTTTCAACAAGAGATGATTTTTCAAATTTTGTAAGTAATGCTTGTACATCAATATCATCTTGAGTTTCTACAATATAATAGTTTAGCAAATTAGAAGAAATATGATTGGAATCTTTTATTTCTTTACCAAGATTTTTAATTTCTTTAGGATTTAAAGAATTAAAAAGTCGATTTATAGTTACATTTGGATATTCAGCTAAAATTCCAATTAATTCAGGATCTTGTTTTTCTTCTTTAATGAATTTTTCTATTCCATCCTGATATGGTAAATTCACTTCATTTTTAAATTTTAAAATTAATTGTTTAGTAACTTGCTTATGTACAGTAGAATTCAATTGCTTATTTGAATAATTATAAGTAGCTGCGTAGGCAACTTCTGATTTTTCACTTGGAAGTATACTGCCTACTCCATTAAATGCTGTTAATGCAATTGAAGAAACTAGAATTCCCTTAAAAATTTTCAAAACGCACACCTCTTTTTATTTATATATACTTATAAAAAAATGTATATTACCTAATTTCTTTTTATACAAACGTTTTATATGTAGGACTATATTTTCAACTCCATTCATTCTTTAATATTTGTTTATACATCATTAATACAACCAATTCATACCAACAACTTTATTAATTCAGTTGCATTACTGTAACCCTGTCTCTTATACACATC
>NZ_JBEUTW010000507.1:0-2754 GCF_040492675.1 Bacillus sp. AP50 | reverse complement strand
GAGCATGACATAAAACTGTCATGCTCTTTTGTTTTTTCTTTTATATAAAATTTAACAATAAAAAAAATCCTTTAAATAATAATTTTTTATTGTAAAACGATAAATTTTGTATTAAAATCATAATAAATGAGTGAGGTGCTTTTGTTAAAAGGTAACAACCTTATTTTTAAAATTAGAGGAGGTATAACTATGAATATTAACAATTTGATTGTTAAACATATGGATAACCCCCATGAGTTGGAGAAGATGTATAGAAAAGATCCGAAAGCTTTTAAAAAAGCATTCTCACAAGCATGGGCCCAAAACCCTGATTCTCAAATTCTAGGTGCTTGGTATGAAAGGTTGCATTTCAAGGAGAAAGTAAATAAAGAAAAAACATCTTTGTTTCAAAAAGGTTTCTTATTCATGGGCCTTTTAGCTATTTTGGCCGGCATAAGCACCAGGATCATTTTCCACTTTGTTGAGCAGGAAGCAATTGCTCCAATAAACTTGGCTTTTGGTGTAATTCCCTTTATTGCTGCTTATTTTGTTTACAATAATAAGCCGAAAAAAAGTATTATTTATTCCCTTATAGCGTTATTCCTAGTTTCCGGGGTGTATCTTAATACATTGCCAATAAATTATAAAGACAGTACCATACTTGCTTATTTACATCTTCCTATATTTTTATGGGTCTTAGTAGGGCTTGCATTTACAGGAAATGAATATTCAAAAGGCAGTACAAGATTAGCCTATATAAAATTTAATTTAGAATATTGTCTTCTCTACGGGAGCATGGCAGTGAGCGGAATGATACTAGCAATATTCACCATGCGTTTATTTAGCTTTGTTGACTTAGATATAGGAGAATTCTATTTTAGTAATGTTGTTTTATTTGGAGCAGCGGCTCTCGCTATTGTGGCTGCATACTTAGTATCAATGAATCTTAAGCTTGCTAAAAATATTACACCATACATATCTAAAATTTTTAGTCCTCTCGTCCTGATCACGTTGCTTATCTATCTTATAACGGTAATTTGGGTCGGGAAAAATCCGTTCTTGGATCGCAATTTCCTAATGGCTTTCAACGGAATACTCCTTGGTGTATTGGCTGTTACTATATTTTCTATCGTTGAAAGTGACTCGGACGAGAAAAAGAACATTTCAGATTATATAAATTTTTCCTTAATTGTTCTGGCACTTATTATTGACACTGTCGCATTGTCAGCCATAGTATTCAGACTTTCTTCTTACGGGATTACGCCTAATAGACTTGCTGTTTTAGGAGTAAATGTACTGATTTGGGCAAATCTCATTTGGATTATGTTTTCCTATATGCGTTTCTTGCAAAACAAATCAGGACCAAAAGCTATCCAAGATGCCGTTACGAAGTATTTGCCAATATACGGACTTTGGGCAGCTTTCGTTATATTTACGTTTCCTATCATTTTTAATTAGAAAGGATCTGTTAATGCGGGAGTGGTGAGGGCTAATAATCATTGGGGGATGAACAAAACCCCCAATGATTAAAGTTTCACTTTATTATAATTGGTATTATTATGTTTGTAGTTTCGGTAATTTCATTTGTAATGATAAATAAGAAATAAGTGTTGTATGTAATCTTTCCATAATAAAAAACGTCCCAAAATGGACGTTTTTTATTATGCGTATTGCCGTTTTTTCTTAATAAGCAACAAAACTTGTGACACACAAGCTAGTACCGGTAACTCAATCAATGGTCCAATAACGAGTGCAAGTGCGATAAGAGGTTCGTCTGGAAAAGCGGTTACAGCGATAGCGAGTGCAACAGGTGAGTTTCTTGCTAACGTTGTTAAGCTTAGACTTACTGTATCTTTGTAAGATAAATGCATCATGCGCCCGATAAATTGTCCTAGTAAAAAATTGATGATGAAGAACAATAGAACAGGAACGAGTAATAATAAAACAACATTCATATTTTGTAGTAAATATTTACCTTGTGATGCAAACATCGCTACTATTGCTAAACTTAAAAATACAATTTGAGCAGAGCTAAAAAACGGAATGAGTTTATTCTCGAGAGGTTCAGCTTTTTTCATTTTATTCATAATGAATTTTGTAGCGTGTGCAAGTATAAATGGTAAGACGATTACGATAACAATACTTTCTACTAAAACAGAAACCGCTACAGTTTTCATGACACCAGCAAATAAAAATAAATAAATGGGAAGGAGCAGTACTTGCAAAATTAAATTTACAGGTAAAATTGCAGTAGAAAGTGCTACATTACCTTTCGCTATTTCAGTAAAGATTAAGTACCAATCTGTACATGGAGTAACCATTAACATTATAAATCCAACCCAAAGTGCTGGATGATCGGAAAGAAATAGTGCCCCTAACCCCCAAGCGAGTAAAGGTGTCCATAAGAAGTTAATAGTAAGACTTGTTCCAGCAAATTTTAAATTGCGAAATCCTTTTTTTATTTCTTTTAATGGGATGCTGAGGAATAATCCATATAGCATGAAAAATAAGAAGGGGACAATAAATTTGTCTGAATACGTATGTATCATATTAAATTGTCCGAGTACGATGCCGCATGTAACAGCAAAAAGAATAATAAAAGTTTGAATCTTTTCTATAGTGCTCATGAATAAATCCTTTCTATATATGAATTTTCCTCTCTAAGTTTATTATACAAGTAATAAAGATGTATTTGGTGTTCAATTGTATCTCGCTTAATATTTTTAAGTCGAGATTTTATTTTTTATTAAAAGTTACTTGACTAAAGTAAGTGAC
>NZ_JBEUTW010000506.1:0-2715 GCF_040492675.1 Bacillus sp. AP50 | reverse complement strand
TAAAGAAGCGCTCGTAAATAAAATCAGTAGATAAATATCCCAAAAAATGGGTATGCATAATTGCATATAATAGGGATAAATTTTCATGATATATTAAAATAAAAAATGTGGGTGATGGAATATGAAGAAATTACTTATTGGTAGTTTATTGACGTTAGCGATGGCATGGGGTATTTCATTAGGCGATACGGCATTAGAGAAAAGCCATATAATTTCTCATAACGATCAAGAGGTACAATTAGCTAAAGATTTACCTTTTGAATATTAAAAAACAACCGTCTTACTTAGGCGGTTGTTTTTTTATGGAGTAACATCCAAACGTCTTTACTAGAAACAGGTTTGCTAATAAAGAATCCTTGAATGTGATCACAATTTTGTTTATGTAAAAATTCCCATTCTTCTGCTGTTTCTACACCTTCTGCAATCACTTTTAAATTTAGTTCTTTTGATAGTGTAATAATGGAAGAGACAATTGCTTCTTCTAAAGGACTAGTTGTAATTCCACAAATAAACTCTCGAGCGATTTTTAATGTGTTGATTGGATATTTTGTTAAATAAGCTAAAGAACTATAACCAGTACCAAAGTCGTCGATTGAAATTTGAATACCGAGATTTTGAAGTTGTTCTAGTTTTGCAACTACAGATTGATTTTGATTAATTGCGATGCTTTCCGTAATTTCAATATCTAGTGCTTCTGGTTTCAGTTCTGTCTCTTCCAACACCTTTGAAATAGTTGGGATTAAATCTGCATGGTTAAATTGAACAACAGATAAATTCACACCAACTTTTAAGTGAGAAAAACCTTGATTATGCCATCTTTTTGCTTCTAAACAGGCAGTACGTAAAATCCAATTGCCAAGTTCAATAATAAAACCAGTTTCCTCTGCTAGAGGGATAAATTGGGCAGGAGATACGATACCGAGTTTTGGATGCTTCCAACGTATTAATGCTTCAAAACCGATAATTTGTTTTGTTTTTGTGCTTACTTGTGGCTGGTATTCAAGGAAAAATTCATTTTGTTGTAATGCTTTTGAAAGTTCACCTTCTAAGAATTGAATTTCATTTTGAGCGATACTCATTTCTTTTGAGAAGAAAACAAATCTGTTTTTTCCATTTGCTTTCGCACGGTACATAGCCATATCAGCATTTTTCATTAACTCATTTACATTAGTTCCATAATCAGGGTACATCGCAATTCCGATACTTGGTGTAATAGAGAGTTCTTCGCCTTGAATGAAGAATGGTTTGTTTAAAATAGTTAAAATCTGTTCAGCTATAAAAATTGCACTTTTTTCTGAGTACATTTCTGGTAACAGAATTGTAAACTCATCTCCACCTTGGCGAGCGACGATATCTTTTGAACGCAAGCAACCGCGTAATCTTTTTGCTACTTCAATTAATAATAAATCTCCAACGTCATGGCCAAGTCTATCGTTAATTTTTTTAAATCGATCTAAATCAAGGAATATGACGGCGACATCATTTGCGTTAGTTTGGGCTGTATTTAAAATGGCTTTTAAATCTTTTTCGAACTTTCGACGATTTGGTAATCCAGTAAGTGCATCGTGAAAGGCTAAATGCTCTACTTGTTTTTGTTTTTCATATAGAGTGGTAATATCACGCGCTATCCCAAACATTCCGACCACTTCTTTGTTTATAAAAGTAGGGATAAGTGTAATATGAAGATAATAATAATAGCCTTCTTGTTCTTTTGTACGAACTTCTAACGTTTGTGGCCTACCTTCCTTTGTAATTTGTAAAGCCTTCTTTAGTAGTTCGTGGTCTTTTGAATCAATGAAGTGTACCAGAGAATAGCTTGCTACTTCACAATAATAGGCAGTAAATAAGCTTTCGCATGCCTTATTAGATTGTTGAAAAATGCCATTCATATTTAAAGAGAAAACGGCATCGGGATGATCTTCGAATAAAGACTTATAGCGTTGTTCACTTTTTGATAATGCAAATGCACCTTCTTCAACTTCGTCCTCTAGTTGTGTAGTCAACTGTTCATATGTAAGGATTAGTGCTTGATTATCTTTCCACATGTAAAGTTGCCGCAAGAATAACAAAATAAGTGATAATACGAGACCAATTAACATAAATTTATCATCCCAAGGTTGAATGATAATAAAGGAAAAAGTAATAATTATACTAAAATAAGGTAGTATAAAACGTACATAATCGAATCGATAATATTTTGCTTTCGTTTCATGTTGCATTGGTTTATCCAAGATATATAGTATGGAAGAAAGTCCAATTAATAAAATAGAAGCAGTGTGTATTAAATAATTAAATTCAGGAGAAGTTTTCATCCCAAAATTTAATTGAAACAGATGAATGTAACCGTATACGAGTATAATAGTGAAACCGATAATTAATGCGATTCTACTAGAAGAATATTGTTCTCTTCTATAAAGACTAATAACGGCGTAAATTACTAATGATTGTGCAATAAAATAGCCAATTAAAATCCAAGTTTCCTTTGTTAACATACGGAAGCTTGAAAGGTCCAAGATAAAAGTTAAAGTGAAATAAATGTTCATAATAACAATAAAGATGCTATCGAATGAAAATTGAGCAAGACCCTTAATAGAGTAAATTTTTATAAACTTTATAGCAAATCCAACAAAGAGTAAAACATATTGTATGATAAAAAAAGGTAATGCTTTATATGAGAATATAACTTGCTTATGAATAGAAAGTGAAGGAAGAAAT
>NZ_JBEUTW010000505.1:0-1402 GCF_040492675.1 Bacillus sp. AP50 | reverse complement strand
CCATAACTGTAAATACGGATGGTATAGATTTATGGATGAATAATTTATTTTTAAATTAATAACGTAATACATAAAGATTTTTGTATGTAATATTGCATATACAGGGACCACTGGTGAAAATGCTGAGCAATGTTTTTCCATATGGTAAATTAGTTCCTTATTTATTTTATTTCATTTTCAATCGTGTAAGGCTTGGGGCTAAGGTTTACAAAGGTGACTAGTAAAAAATATAACAATATAAGTATAAGATTTTGTACTTAGTAATCTCGCGATTTAAGGCATGACATTGGATAAGTGTGGGGAGTTCAATCGATTTTGAATAAAATCAATAGTATCAGTTGCAATTTTTTTACGTTTAAGAACGATCCCGGCATGCCCACATTTATAAATATATCGTGGAGGTCTTTCCCAAGATTCCCACAAGTAGTCTGTATCCTCAGAATGCACATATAGATCATGCTTACCTGAAATTAATAAAATATTTTCTTTTTTTACTTTTGGCAATGCTTGACTCGGTTCAGTGATTTTCCAATAATCTATTAAATCATCATACGTAACACCATGATGTTCCAAGTCTTCTCTAATAAATTTACCTGGAGTTGTATTCCAAATCGAATAAGAAAGTCGATTTGCATAGAAAATGGATGCTAACACATCAATTTCTTCTTCAACAAGAGAGGTTAAGTTAGTAATAAATCCGCCTAAACTAATTCCTATTAGAATGAGGGGCCCCTTTTTATTTGCTTTAATCCATTTAATCAAAGCTCGTAAATCAGCTACCGCTTGTCTAGTTGCTTGTAATGTTCGTTCAATATTTGCACTTACCATATACTCTCCACTGAATAAGGATTGATCGGGTTTTCTTTCAAAATGATAGGGTAGAGTGAAATAATACATATTCCACTTCAGGCTGGTCATATGATCGTGGAATATTTTTTTCACACGTTCGTTAGAATCCATTCTCCAACCGTGAACAAAGATAACATGAGGTGCATTTTCATTTTCATGTAGGAATAATTCCCCAGTTACAGAGTCGTTTCGTGAATCATTGGATTGAACCGAACTTTTATAGTTGAATTGCCCAACTATGTATTCATTTTCCTGCTTTGAATGCTTAATGTCAAAATGAAAATGTGATGGTTTTACTTTATAAAAAGATTCTATGTTCTTTATATTTAATGAAGTGTTAGAAAGGGAAGTAAACTGAAACGCTACACTTCTTTTTTTGTGTAAATCATATAAGGCGTACCGATCAATGAGTTTTGAAAAAATCAAATTAACCTCCTCCAAAATACATATTGTTTAAAACATAGACAAAATTTATGTTTTAAATTAATTAGGAAATATTCTCTTTTCCTAATAGTAGGTGCTTGAATTATAAAAATAGGTGATAAATTTGCAT
>NZ_JBEUTW010000504.1:0-5997 GCF_040492675.1 Bacillus sp. AP50 | reverse complement strand
ATATATTCTAAGAAAGTCAGTTCAAATCCGTTTTGGATATGTATTACAATAGCAATTGGTAGTTTTTTATTAGGAAAAATAGTATATACATATCAAGATAGCTTCTTCGAAATTCCAATACATCGTTTTACGGTTTCTGATGTATTTTACATGTTTTTTCTATTTTTCTGTCTTATCGCTTTCTGCTATAAAATCTTAAAGGAATGCAATAAATGGGAAAAAGCGTTCTTTATTTGTGATATATGCATAGTGCTTACTTCCATATTCACATTAGAATGGTATTTATTTAATCAACCAAATTTAAATATATTCGCTCTTTCACTAGGAGATGTTTTCCTTTCATTTTTATACCCAATTGCAGATTTATTATTTCTACTGCTAGGTGTTAGTCTCTTTTTCCGTCCAACAATTTTTAATTCCAAACGGAAAATTTATATCTTTATTTTTGTATTAATAAGTTCTGCAACTTTTAACTATATTTATTTTTACTTAAATAACCACTTATCAACTGAAACTATAATATTATTACGTCTTTTATATAGAATACCTATATTACTTATTGCAATAGCTGGCTCTATTTCAGAAGATCATAATAGCCATAAAAATTATTTCCTTGTAAACCCTATAATAGGAAAAAAAGCTTTAGTTGTATTTCCTTATCTTGCTGTTGCAATACTAATCGGGTTTACATTAAAAGAACAAACATCCTCTTCAACTCTCATTACAGGAAATTGTATTACTTTTATTTTCGTACTCATTCGTCATTCTATCGTACGTATGCAAAACAATTCCTTAACAAAACGTTTGCAGGCATTTAATGCCCAACTAGAAGAAAAAGTTACTTTACGGACGTCTGATTTAGTTCATAAATCAGAGGCTCTTTCTCAAAAACAGCAAAAGTTTAAATCATTATATGAATATCATCCTGACCCTATCTTCACCATTGATTTAAATGGAATATTCTTAAATGTAAATAAGGCTGGGAGTGTACTACTTGGGGCACCAACGGATGAGTTACTAGGTGAAACTTGTTTTTCGATCATTTTAGATGAAGATAAGCATAAGCTAGCATTGGCATTAGAAAAAGTGAAACAACAAGAATCGGCATTCTTACAACTTAGTTCTCAATATAAAGATGGCTTTACTTATTTTTTATACGTTACAATCATTCCTATTATAATAGACGGACAAATTTCAGGAAGCTATATTATGGTGAAAGATATTACTGCACTAAAAAAACAGCAAGAAGAAATAAAATATTTAGCATTCCATGACACTGTAACGAAAATTGGGAACCGTGCCTTTTTCCATAAGAAATTAAAGAGAGTTATAAAAAATGCTAAAATAACAGAAAGCGAGTTTGCATTATTATATTTAGATTTAGATCGCTTTAAAGCAATTAACGATACACTTGGACATTCATCAGGAGATTACATATTAGAAGAAGTAGCAAAGCGATTCCAATCATGTCTTCCATCACATACTCATCTTTCAAGAATCGGTGGCGATGAATTTACAATCATAATTGAAAACTATACTGACGAAGATTACTTATTCCAATTATGTAACCAATTATGCTCATGCATGAAAAAGTCATTTATCATACATGAGCATAAATTAACTTTATCACTGAGTATCGGCATCGCTATTTATCCACATTCCGGAATCGATACCGCTACACTTCTGAAAAACGCTAATGTTGCAATGTATGATGCAAAAGCAAAAGAGCTTAACTCTGTCTCTATTTATGACGATGTAATCGCTAAAAAAATTGAAAGACGATTACGATTAGAAAAAGATTTACCAAACGCACTACAAAATGAAGAATTGTTCCTTTTGTATCAACCTCAAGTTGATAGTGAATCTAATAAAATTATCGGTGCAGAAGCTTTAATTAGGTGGAATCATCCTGAATTAGGTATTATTTCTCCATACGAGTTTATTCCGATTGCAGAAGAAACACTACAAATTATTTCAATAGGAAAATGGACATTAGAGCAGGCTTGCAAGCAAATGAAACGTTGGCACGCACTCGGATATTCACATTTAAAAATAGGTGTAAATTTATCTGCTAAAGAATTTGAACAAGAAGATTTTGTAAAATCTATTTCTTCTACTTTAACAAATACAGGTTTACCAGCAAGCTCTCTTGATCTTGAATTAACAGAGCGAATTGCAATGATGGATGAGCGAGAAACATTGATAAAACTGCGTACACTAAAAAGTTTAGGGATTCACATTTCTATCGACGATTTTGGTACAGGTTATTCTTCGCTAGCCTACTTACCTTTGTATCCAATTGATACGTTAAAAATCCCGAGAGAATTTATTACAATGTCTGAAACATGTGATGATGGAATGGAAATTATTAAAACGATCATCACATTAGCAAATACATTAGGAATGTCTGTCATTGCTGAAGGTGTAGAAACGAAAGAGCACGTAAATTTCCTTCAAAAAAATAAATGTCAGTTTATTCAAGGTTATTATTACAGTAAACCTATTCATATTCATGCATTTACTGAGCTATTAGAAAACGGCATTCACCGATAGTACATAACTAATTAGAATAAATAATAATGAATTTGAACAAATATAGTAAAAAGGAAAGAAGATACCTTCTTTCCTTTTGTTTTTCTATTTACATTTCTATTACTCCACCACTTCATTTATTATATCTATTATTTGATGAATTCCCTCATCATTTGTTTTCTTATATCCATTCATGTTTTGAATATATTTCTCCTTATTTGTATACAACTTATTTACTGCATGTATAAATGTATTCGTACTTACTCTGTCTTGGAGTATAACTTCCGCATATCCTTGCCGTGAAAAATATTCAGCATTTAAAACTTGATCTCCCCTGCTGGAACTGTTAGTTAACGGGATAAGCAACATCGGTTTCTTCAAAAATAACAATTCAGAAATAGCAGTAGAACCCGCTCTGGAAACTACAACACTTGCCATATTTAGTATATGCGGCAACTCGTCGCCTATATATTCAAATTGCATATACCCCTCCATGCCAATAGATGGGTCTACCTTCCCTTTACCACATATATGAATAATATTAAAGTTTAATAGTATTGTATCTAAACATTCCCTTACCATATCATTTATCCACTTAGCACCTTGACTCCCACCCATAATTAATAATACTGGTTTATCTTGCTGAAATTCACAATATCTTCTTCCTCGTAATACGTTACCCTTCTCAATTTCTTCCCTTACAATTGGTCCTACATAAACCTTCTTCTCATTACTTACATTTTCTCCTGTCTGAGGAAATGTTGTGCATAGCTTTGTAGCAAAAGGTAATGCTATTTTATTGGCAAGTCCTAATGTGCTATCTGGTTCACGTATAATTATAGGCACACGATTTAACCATGCTCCTATAGCTACAGGAACTGAAACAAATCCTCCTGCTGAAAAGATAACGTCAGGCTTTGTTTTCTTAATTAATTTATAACTTTGTAAACAACCTCGTATAATTTTAAAAGGATCTTTAAAATTTTCCCAATCCCAATATCTCCTAAGCTTGCCCGTTGAAACACTATTGTATTTAACATTTTGCACTAATGATTTTTCAATTCCATTTTTGGATCCAATATACTCGACTCTCCAGCCTTTCTCTATAAATTTAGGAATTAATACAATATTAATCATAACGTGTCCGGCTGTACCGCCCCCAGTAAAAAGAATCGTTTTGCTCATAACTTATACCCACCTTTATTATTAAAAATCTAGCTTTATATTTACCTTTTAAATGTAAATAAAATTATTATTTTTTATATAAATCTTTAACTCCACCTCTATATCTTGTAAAAGATCTTTAATGAGTTCATAAAAATCATTTCCATACTCACTACACTCGTATTGAGCAAAGATTTGAATCACATATCTAGTTTCCGTCTCTAATGCTGACTTTATTTGATTAACCCTTTTTTCTTCTACATACGCTTGATATTTATGTATTGCCTCATAAAGACGCAATACATGCGCTTCTTCATCTCTCCAATCCAACGCATCAACAATTGAAAGAAATAGCGTATTTTGATTATCTATTATTTCATAATCATTCATATATTTCTTACACCCTTTTTTGTTTTTCATTGCATGCAGATGTCACTACACTTCGCATACTCAAGTACATCTTTTAATGATTGATGAAATTCAATTTCTGGGATCCAACCTAACCTTTTTATTTCCTCTATTGCTAAACTCTCATTTGAGTCGCTCCCACTTTTCTCTGTTTCCTCTATAAAAAAATTTAGCTGTGTTAATTCTTTATATTGTTCTAGTACATTTAACAAAGATCGTTTTACTCCTGATCCGATATTATATTGTTTTCCATTTATTCCATCTCGTAATAACACATGATACGCTTTAATCGCATCACGTACATCTAGAAAATCTCTACTATCTTTCAAACTGTTTACTTCAATAATGGCTTTACTTCTACCTGATTCTATATCTATCATTTTCTTTGCGAGAATCGAACAAATGCCATTCGATTCCCCTGGACCAATTAAGTTTGAGGGCTTTGCAATGATAATATTTGAATCCATTAATCCTCCCCAAGCCTCTGCAATAATAACTTGCATCGTTTTACTTAAACTATATGGATTTGAAATTTTTATTTCGTTCATACTATCTGCTTGCAAAGCAGATCCTATAACTAATGTTCTACAATGCGAGGCTTCTTGCTTAATTGCTTCTAATAAATATAATGTTCCTATTACATTAACCTCTATATATTCAAGGGCAGCTGTCCAAGATTCTATAACCGAATTCCTTCCTGCTAAATGCAATACGTAGTCTGGCTTTATTTGTTTCATTACCTTCATTACTTCGCTCTTATTAGTTAAATTACAAGTAATACCATTTCTAATTTTTTCTCCATATGCACAATTTTGAAACATAGGAATTACATGAAAGCCCTGCTGTAAAAAATAGTGGCAAGCATGGCGTCCTGTGAAACCATTTGCACCAGTTATTAAAAGGCTCGCATTTTTTTTCATCGCAAAAACCCTCCTTTTAATAGCATTTGTTTCACCTCATGTTTTGCAAGTAAATCTTGTTGAGAACTAAAACTCTTCACATCCACTAGAGGATAGCTTGAATAATATTGTTGAAGTCCTTGTATAGGAATAGTCGGTAGTACCACAAAATAATTTTGATCAAAACTTATACTTGTTTTACTCTCTACCTCAGATAGAAGCATTTCACTTAATTTTTCACCCGGTCTTATCCCTACCTCTTTTACCTTAACATTTTCTTTTCCGGAATCTTCAATTAATACTTCTGCTAAATCTGTTATTTTACATGCCGGCATTTTCATAACAAAGATTTCCCCGCCTCTACCTTGAGATACGGCTTTAAATAACAACCCAACAGCATCTTCAACTGTTAAGAAAAATCTAGTCATATTCGCATCGGTAATCCCTACTTGTGAAGATTTTTTAATTTGTTGTTTAAAAAGTGGTACTACACTTCCACTCGTTCCTAAAACATTTCCACCACGAACACAAATGAATTTTGTTTTCTTCGTTTGTATATTCGCATGAACCATTAATTTTTCACCAATTGCTTTTGTCATCCCATACGTATTTGATGGATCAGCTGCTTTATCCGTTGAAACATATATAACTTTTTCAACTTGCATCTGTATAGAGGCTTCAATTACATTTTGCGTACCATGTATATTGGTTTTTATAGCTTCATAAGGATAATACTCACATACTGGAACATGTTTTAAAGCTGCAAGATGGAACACATAATGTACACCTTGGCAAGCATAGACTAGTTGATCTTTATCACGAATATCTCCAATAATAAATTTTAACCTATCATCATTTATAAACTGTTGCTGCATTTCAAACTGAACCGTTTCATTTCTTGAAAAAATTCTAATTTCTTTCGGTGATTTTTCTAATAGTTGTTTTATAAGTTCATGCCCCCACGAACCTGTACCACCAGTAATTAAAATTATTT
>NZ_JBEUTW010000503.1:0-4387 GCF_040492675.1 Bacillus sp. AP50 | reverse complement strand
GTTTAAAATGAATAATATTTTTATGTAATATATTCACTGTGTGAATGTGGGAATTTCGATGAAATAGAAAATTTATACAATATTATTCATACTAAACACATATGAAAAATAATGAAATGTTTTGTGACGATAAGTAAGTACTGTAGCAATACGAGAGAGGTGGTTCATACATAGATCACGTTGAGAACGTTCTCTATTTTAACCATCTCAAATTATGGGCAAGAAAATAGAATAATAAAATGCGATAGTAATAGTTGCTAATACATAGGAGGAGTTAAAGTGAAAAAGACTTTAATTACAGGGTTATTGGTTACAGCGGTATCTACGAGTTGCTTCATTCCTGTAAGCGCTTACGCTAAGGAGGGGCAAACGGAAGTGAAAACAGTATATGCGCAAAATGTAATTGCTCCAAATACATTATCCAATTCAATTAGAATGTTAGGATCACAATCACCGCTTATTCAAGCATACGGATTAATTATTTTGCAACAGCCAGACATTAAGGTAAATGCGATGAGTAGCTTAACGAATCATCAAAAGTTTGCAAAGGCGAATGTACGAGAGTGGATTGATGAATATAATCCGAAGCTAATTGACTTAAATCAAGAGATGATGAGATACAGCACCAGATTCAATAGTTATTATAGTAAGCTCTATGAACTAGCAGGAAATGTAAATGAAGATCAGCAAGCAAAAACAGATTTTATGAGTGCATATGGAAAATTACAATTGCAAGTACAGAGCATCCAAGAGAGTATGGAGCAAGATTTATTAGAGTTAAATCGATTTAAAACAGTATTAGACAAAGATAGTAACAACTTATCAATTAAAGCCGATGAAGCAATAAAAACACTGCAAGGATCAAGTGGAGATATTGTGAAATTAAGAGAAGATATTAAAAGAATTCAAGGGGAAATTCAAGCTGAACTAACTACTATTTTGAATAGACCTCAAGAAATCATTAAAGGTTCTATTAATATCGGTAAACAAGTATTTACAATCACAAATCAAACTGCACAAACGAAAACAATCGATTTTGTTTCTATCGGTACTTTAAGTAATGAAATTGTAAATGCTGCAGATAGTCAAACGAGAGAAGCAGCTTTTCGCATTCAGCAAAAGCAAAAAGAGTTATTGCCACTTATTCAAAAGTTATCACAAACTGAAGCAGAGGCGACTCAAATTACATTCGTTGAAGATCAAGTAAATAGCTTTACAGAATTAATTGATCGTCAAATTACAACTTTAGAAACGTTATTAACGGATTGGAAAGTTTTAAATAATAATATGATTCAAATTCAAACAAATGTTGAAGAAGGCACGTATACAGACAGTAGTTTACTTCAAAAACATTTTAATCAAATTAAAAAAGTAAGTGATGAAATGAATAAGCAAACAAATCAATTTGAAGATTACGTTACAAACGTTGAAGTACATTAAATAGAAAAATAATTAGCGATATAGGGAGAGAAGAAAAATGACAAAAAAACCATATAAAGTAATGGCTCTATCAGCACTTATGGCAGTATTTGCAGCAGGAAATATTATGCCGGCTCATACGTATGCAGCTGAAAGTACAGTGAAACAAGCTCCAGTTCATGCGGTAGCAAAAGCTTATAATGACTATGAAGAATATTCATTAGGACCAGAAGGCTTGAAAGATGCAATGGAAAGAACAGGTTCAAATGCTTTAGTAATGGATCTGTATGCTTTAACAATTATTAAACAAGGTAATGTTAACTTTGGAAATGTATCGACTGTTGATGCAGCTTTAAAAGGAAAAGTGATTCAGCACCAAGATACAGCTAGAGGAAATGCGAAGCAATGGTTAGATGTATTAAAGCCACAGCTTATTTCAACGAATCAAAACATCATTAACTACAATACAAAATTCCAAAACTATTATGATACTTTAGTTGCTGCGGTAGATGCAAAAGATAAAGCGACTCTTACGAAAGGCCTAACTAGATTATCAAGTAGTATTAATGAAAATAAAGCGCAAGTGGATCAGTTAGTAGAAGACTTGAAAAAATTCCGAAATAAAATGACGTCGGATACGCAAAACTTCAAGGGTGCTTCTGCAAAATCAAATTACAACGTACAATGAAGCAATTAGTAAATATAATGCAATTATTATCGGTTCATCTGTTGCGACAGCTCTAGGACCAATTGCAATTATTGGTGGTGCAGTAGTTATTGCTACGGGCGCAGGAACACCACTAGGAGTCGCATTAATTGCAGGTGGTGCAGCAGCTGTAGGCGGTGGTACAGCTGGTATCGTATTAGCGAAGAAAGAACTTGACAATGCACAAGCTGAAATTCAAAAAATAACTGGACAAATTACAACTGCTCAATTAGAAGTAGCTGGGTTAACGAACATTAAAACACAAACTGAGTATTTAACAAATACGATTGATACTGCAATTACAGCGTTGCAAAACATTTCAAACCAATGGTATACAATGGGATCAAAATACAATTCTTTACTTCAAAATGTGGATTCAATTAGTCCAAACGATCTTGTTTTCATTAAAGAAGATTTAAACATTGCGAAAGATAGCTGGAAAAACATTAAAGACTATGCAGAAAAGATTTATGCTGAAGATATTAAAGTAGTAGATACGAAAAAAGCATAATCGAATACGAATCGTTAGGGCGTTAAGTGTTGATGAATGATTTGAAGCTCCTGTTCAGTTGTGAGCAGGAGCTTTTGATATCCTTATAAAGAGAATAGGTGAAAAATATGCAGAAACGATTTTATAAAAAATGTCTTTTAGCGGTAATGATTGCTGGGGTGGCAACGAGTAACGCATTTCCTTTACATCCTTTTGCAGCAGAACAAAATGTAACGGTGCTACAAGAAAATGTGAAAAACTATTCTCTTGGACCAGCAGGATTCCAAGATGTAATGGCACAAACGACATCAAGCATATTTGCAATGGATTCATATGCAAAATTAATTCAAAATCAACAAGAGACGGATTTAAGTAAAATAAGTTCGATTAATAGTGAATTTAAAGGGAATATGATTCAGCATCAAAGAGATGCAAAAATTAATGCAGCATATTGGTTAAATAATATGAAGCCTCAAATTATGAAAACAGATCAAAATATTATAAATTACAATAATACTTTTCAATCGTATTATAATGACATGTTAATAGCGATTGATCAAAAGGATAGTGGAAAATTAAAAGCGGATTTAGAAAAGTTGTATGCGGATATTGTAAAGAATCAAAATGAGGTAGATGGATTATTAGGAAATTTGAAAGCTTTTCGCGATAGAATGGCGAAAGATACAAATAGTTTCAAAGAGGATACAAATCAGTTAACAGCGATATTGGCAAGTACGAATGCTGGTATTCCAGCTCTAGAGCAACAAATAAATACATATAACGATTCGATTAAAAAGAGTAATGATATGGTCATTGCTGGTGGCGTACTTTGCGTAGCTCTAATAACATGTCTTGCTGGCGGGCCGATGATTGCGATTGCGAAAAAAGATATCGCAAATGCAGAAAGAGAAATCGCCAATTTAAAAGATAGAATTTCAGGAGCACAAGCAGAAGTCGTAATTTTGACTGATGTAAAAAATAAAACAACAAACATGACAGAAACAATTGATGCAGCAATTACAGCACTACAAAACATATCAAATCAATGGTATACAGTAGGTGCAAAGTATAATAATTTATTACAAAACGTAAAAGGAATTAGTCCGGAAGAGTTTACGTTTATAAAAGAAGATTTACATACAGCGAAAGATAGCTGGAAAGATGTAAAGGATTATACAGAAAAATTACATGAAGGTGTGGCAAAGTAAACAGTGGACTAGTTCTGCTGTTTATTTTTTATCCTGTTTTTTGTGAGAGTTGAGCTTGCAATTATATATAAGTTTGTCATGTGTTTTATCAATGTGGCTATTGGGTAATAGTTAATCAAATTGATACGAATAACCTAAATAAATTTCTGATCAAGTCTTTTATATGTAATGTTTTAATGAAAAAAGCTATACTGTAAGCAAAACTAAAAATTGGAGAGGAAATACTACAACATGGAAAATTATTTGTTATTTATCCTTACAGCAATGTTAATCATAATGATGCCTGGTCCTGGTTTTGCGCTAGTTACAAAAAATACTATCTCGCATGGTAAAAATGGCGGGATAAAGACTGTTTTAGGAACGATATCTGGAATGATGATTCATACAATAATGGCTACGTTAGGACTTTCTGCTATCTTAATGAAATTTGCTATGTTATTTACATTTATAAAATATGCTGGGGCTGTTTATTTAATTTATTTAGCTGTAAAGTCAATTAAAAGTGCCTTACATAAAAAAGAAGATATGTCAGGTTCAGCAGAAATGGACTCTAAGGATATTGGG
>NZ_JBEUTW010000502.1:0-2944 GCF_040492675.1 Bacillus sp. AP50 | reverse complement strand
TCTTAAAAATCGCTGATATATGAAGTTGCGATCCTTATATTAAAAGACAACTTTTATAATTTCATTTACTAAATTGTTATTATAAAAAAGAGCACCTTAGCTTTTAAAATTTAGCTTATAAGGTGACTCCTTTTCAGTCAATTATGTTTTAACCTTCATTTGTTTCAATAATAATCCTGGTTTACCTTTTACATAATAAAAATGCGGATTATTTTCATCATCATAAAGCATAATATAAGGCTTTTCTTTTAGTGGGAGTAGTATAAGTACTTCGTCTATTGTAGTGTGTAACCATTGATTAGTAATAGAAACCGGCTTAGATAAAGGGATTTTTATCATATAGCCATCTTTTGGAACGACATTTAAGTTTTTAAATGGACCAGTAATTGATTTAGCGTATTGAACTGCTTCTTTTTGGATTACTGGATCTAAAGATTGTTTTTGAATGACCATTTCTTTTTGACAATCAAATACTTCAATTTGTTGATTTGTATTTGCGAACGCATTTGTTGATAATAGAAATAGAAGAAGAGAAATGACCCCGATTTTTTTTATCATAGTACAACACCTCACCATTACTATCCCCTCAAAAGCTTTAAATATTTTTCTGTCACATTCATGTAACAAAGATGTTGTATGATACAATTGGTTTTTGTTTAAAAGCAATGGAGGAAAAAATATGAAAGTTTTAATTGCAGATGACGAACAAGATATGTTAAGGATTTTAAAAGCTTATTTTGAAAAAGAAGGCTTTGAAGTATTATTAGCGAAAGACGGAGAGGAAGCACTTCAAATATTTTATGATGAAAAAATTGATTTAGCTATTTTGGATTGGATGATGCCGAAACATAGTGGTATTACTGTCTGTCAGGAAATAAAAAAGAATTCAAGCGTAAAAGTATTAATGCTTACGGCGAAAAGTGAAAGTGAAGATGAATTAGCAGCGCTTCAAAGTGGGGCAGATGAGTACGTAAAAAAACCATTTCATCCAGGAGTACTAATTACACGAGCGAAAAAACTTATTCAGCATGATGATATTATTCAAGTACAAGATGTAAAGATAAATTTCGCCAAAAATAAAGTATATAAAAATGATATAGAGTTAGAAATTACAAAAACAGAGCTCGAATTAATAAAATGCTTTTTAAATCATAAAGGAACTATTTTAACTCGTAAAAAATTGTTAGACATTGTATGGGGATTTGACTATTTTGGAGAAGAGAGAACGGTTGATACACATGTAAGAAGGCTGCGTAAAAAAATTGGAGAAAATATTATTAAGACGCATCGTGGGCTGGGTTATAGTTTGGAGGAACAAAGTGAATAAACTTGGGAAAAAGCTATTTCTCAGCATTTCTTTAACCGTTATTCTTATATTTACAATTTCTTTATTATTAATTAACTTTCTCCTGCCGAAATATAATATTTATAAAACACGTGAAAACTTAAATGAATTTACAACTCAAATACAAAATGCGCCAGTCAATGATTTAGAAGATGTTATTCATACAATTGAAAGTGAAAATAATGTTACAATTGCGTATACGCCAATTAATCAGTCAGAAGATGCTATGAACGACGCGTTACGCATGCAACTTACGAAAAAGAAAGTAACGTTAAATAAGCTTTGGATTACGAAAGACGAAGTTATGAAAGTGAAGACGGAAGGGCAATCGAATAAACTGTACGATCAAGGAAAGGTAAAAGCGAGTTTTTTTGCTAAATATATTGCGAAAGATGATACGATAATTTTAATTGGGACTTCCATTGCGAATTCAAATGAAATTATAAATACGTTAAATACATTTTACTTATATATCCTATGTTTCTCGCTCCTTCTTATTATTTTACTTGTGTGGATACTTTCAAAAATAATAACGACACCACTGAAAGAGTTAAGTGATGTGGCTCAGGATATTTCACATTTGCAGTTTAAAAGAACGAAAGTGAAAACGAATGATGAAATAGGAGAGTTGGCCAATAGTATTAATATCATGAGTGAAAAACTACATGAAGCACATCAAGACTTAACTTATCGTAATGAACATTTAAAACGATTTATGGGTGATGTAACGCATGAATTAAAGACACCGATCGCATTAGTAAAAGCATACTCTATGGGGATTAAAGATGGATTAGATGATGGGACTTATGTAGATACAATTATTAAACAAACAGATCAAATATCAAACTTAATTGAAGAATTATTACGATTTTCTAAACTAGAAAGAGATATTTTACAAAAAGAAGAATTCCCCATTGAACCACTGGTCCAGAGTATATTAGATAAGCATCAGATTGAACTGGATTCGAAAGAAATTAACTTGCAAGTAAATTGTAATGCGGGCGATACAATCGTTTATGCAGATTTAAATAAAATGAGAATGGTGTTTCAAAATTTAATTTCTAATGCGATAAAATATACAGCAAATCAAAACATAATAATTACATTAGAAGATAGAAATAAAAGTATATATTACCAAATAAAAAATGGCATTCCTACGGATAAAATTAAGGATATCGAGAAAATTTGGGAGCCTTTTTATGTACTAGAATCTTCTCGTAGTAAAGAAAAATCAGGTACAGGATTAGGTTTAGCGATAGTGAAAAGTATTTTAGAAAGGCATGGTTTTGAATATGGAGTTTCCTCTATAGATGGAGAAATTCAATTTTATATAAATGTGAAAAAGGACTAATGAAAATATTAGTCCTTTTTGCAGCTTTAGAGATTAGCGATACAGGATGAATCACCATAATTTTCAAAATTGATGTATTAAATGGAGAATTAGCAAATGTTCTACTTTCATTAAATTCACGTGAAGTTCACAGGAAAACGTTATATTTAAATAGTTATATTTGAATTTAATGAAGTGAGGTATTCAGATTTGAAAAGAAAGAAATTAGTAATTGGTAGCATTTTAATGGGTATGACGTTATCTTTATC
>NZ_JBEUTW010000501.1:0-3357 GCF_040492675.1 Bacillus sp. AP50 | reverse complement strand
ATTTAAAGTACTTTTTATGTTTGTTATTTCTGTATTCAAAAGGAAAACCGCTTATGCTTCATTTTTGAAGCATAAGCGGTTTTGTTTAAAATACTTAAAAAGAAAAATTTTTTGGTAAAGTACCACTTTTTATTACTGTTCTTAGTCCATGTTTTATAATCCAAGGATTAATAGGATGCTGTTTATCACGTAATTGCTGTAACCACTGAAAAACGAGTTCTTTATCTTCTTTCGTAATATCGTTCATATGATTGGCTACAGATTTTTGAACATATTTAGAAGGGTCATTCATTAATGGTTCAAGAAGCTGTAAATTGTACTTAAAATCATCTTTTAGAGCTCCTATTTTTTTAGCCCAAGGAAGCCTTGGTCTTGTACCTTCAGAAACTAATCTTCTAATGTGGTTGTTTTCGTCATAAATCCACTGTTGTAATATATTTAGTGTGTCTTCATGGTATGTTTCAAGAAAAGGCCGAATGGCATATTCAGCAGTATTTCTTTTCGTTATTTCATACATGGCGTTGAATGAGGTTTCAAAGTCGTTAAGTCCATATTTTTCAACGTATTTTGCAAGAGGCATGTACATATATCCGTTTGTAAATGTGCCTACTTCTGTTGTATTTTCTGGGCCTAATGTTTTTAGTAATATATGTATTGCTTCATTAAAATCTTTTTGTAATGCATTATGTAATTCATCTGCTATTACTTCAATACGCTGCTTTAACTCTAAATTTTCAACTTTACATGTTACGGAAGATACAAAGTTTCTTTTAGAGAAAGTAGGATCGTGTTTACAAATAGAATCAGCCATTTTTTCTGCTAATTTTTCGTTAAATAAAAATTTTAACGGAACATATTTACCCATTTTTTCACCTCGGTGGTCAAATGAAAACAATTTTTATTTTTTAATCGACAATCCATAAACTAACGTCTCACTCGGAGTCGTAATACTAAAACCTGTCGTCTTATAATCAAGTTTCACCGTATCACCAGTGTAGTCTTTCGTGAATGAATCCATTTGTACGATAAGATCTGCATCTTCATATACAACATCATCTGCGTTATATGTATCCCAAATTAAATCGACATCAACGAAAATACTACAAGAGTTTGTCATTGTCCCTCTAATGCGAATGATCTTTTTGTCTTCACGTTCTAATCTATGTATAGCTGCTTTTGCTTCATCAGTAATGCGAATGTTCATTGTATCCCAACCTTTAATTATATTTCTTCTATTATGGCAAAAACAGGAGCAATAGGGAAGCAAAGAGGTTTGCAACAAAAAACGAGCAAACAAATTTGTTTGCTCGTTTCACTTTATTTTAGTTCACATTTATCAAGTGGAATCACTTTTGTTTTTTTCGTAAATTTATATCCTAACCATAGTACTAAGAAGAGTGGTAAACCGATGTAAGAAACGAGTACGCCGTTCCAGTCGATTGACTCACCCATAAATGCCCCGTAGTTTTGTCCTAAAATTACGATGATACAAAGTGTAAATGCGAAGAGTGGACCGAATGGGAACCATTTTGCTCTATATGGTAAGTCTTTCAAATCTTTTCCTTGTGCAATATATGCTTTACGGAAACGGTAATGACTAATTGCAATGCCGACCCAAGCGATAAAGCCAGACATTCCTGATGCATTTAATAACCAAATGTATACAACACCGTCACCGAATAAAGAAGCAATGAAAGCGATACTACCGACAATCGATGTTACGATTAATGCGTTAACAGGTACCCCGCGGCTATCTAATTTACCAAGAAACTTTGGTGCTTTTCCTTGGCGAGCTAAATCCCAAAGCATACGAGTTGATGCATACATACCAGAGTTACCAGCAGATAGTACAGCAGTTAAAATAACAGCGTTCATAACAGAAGCAGCAAAGGCAACGCCCGCTTTTTCGAAAATAAGTGTAAATGGACTTACTGTTACATCACTTGCAGCAAGACTTTCAGTTGTATAAGGAATTAATAAACCGATAACGAGAATCGCAAGGATATAGAATAAAAGAATACGCCAAAAGATTGAACGAATTGCTTTTGGGATATTACGTTCTGGATCAGATGTTTCACCAGCAGCTACTCCTAATAATTCAGTTCCTTGGAAGGAGAAACCAGCTGCCATAAATACACCGATAATTGCCATGATACCGCCGTTAAATGGTGCATCTGCAACAGTGAAGTTTTTGAATCCAACAGTTTCGCCCCCCATAATTCCGAAAATCATCATAAAGCTGACAATTAAAAAGATAATAATTGTAACTACTTTAATAAGTGCGAACCAATATTCAGATTCACCAAACCCTTTAACAGATAAATAGTTTAAAAGGAAAATAATAGCTAAACATAATCCGCTCCAAATAAGAGAAGGGGTATCTGGGAACCAAAATTTCATAATTAATGTTACGGCTGCAAGTTCAGCAGCGATCGTAATCGCCCAGTTATACCAATAGTTCCATCCAAGTGCAAAACCAAGTGATGGATCAACAAATTTTGTTGCATACGTACTAAAAGATCCAGTAACAGGCATGTAAGCTGCAAGTTCAGCTAAGCTTGTCATTAAGAAATATACCATAATTCCAATTGCGGCGTATGCGATTAGTGCACCGCCAGGACCAGCTGAATGGATTACACCACCGCTGGCAAGAAATAGTCCGGTACCGATTGTACCACCGAGAGAAATCATCGTAAGGTGACGCGATTTTAATCCGCGTTTTAATTCACCTTGTCCTTGTGTAGTTTGCGTTTTAGAGGTAGATTGATTTGTTGCGCTATTCATGTTCAACACTCCTTTTCTTGTAGGTTAGGAAGGAGCGGGGGAGAAAAATACAAAAAACCGCCAAAGGAATTTGGCGGAACGTTTCACAAATAACCACCCCATCATACCCTTCCGTTAAGATAGCACCCCACGTTTACACGGTAATTTTGTAAACGTGACAGTTCTGTTCCTTTCGGAGACAGCCCCAGCTCATATTTCCAGAGAAGAAATATAAACTTCGGCAACTTTTCCTTTCAAACGGAGTCAGTGACATTCTCTGTGTCTCGTCCGTTTTACTATTAAAAGTCGCAACCTCTACCTCATCGGATTGATGAGGATTTATATATTGCTAAGATTTTTAATATATGGCAATTGTAATGACTTTCTGAATATATTGCAAGATATTTTGTTAGGAAAAGTCAAAAAATATCGGTTATTGTATAGGAAACGCTTGCAAAACTCCACCCGAACCTACTATTATGTAGCAATAAGCAAAGAAAAAATTGTTATACAAATGTTTCGCAAAAAATATTGAAAAACCCTCTAAATAAAAAGAAAATTCAGAAAAATATAATTCGACATTCATAATAAAGT
>NZ_JBEUTW010000500.1:0-5188 GCF_040492675.1 Bacillus sp. AP50 | reverse complement strand
CGTCTTTTTTGTGTTTTATAAAAATAAGAATGGCTGGTAAATCTCAGTTTATTAAAATTTCACTTTATTGTTCACATCAACAAGTTCAAAACGCTCACAGACGAGTAACATATCTTCAGAGAAATTAAGACCAAGCTCATTTAGTTCCTTTGTAAAAAAACGAACATGGGTGTCTCTCCAGTAATTATAAGTACGATCTCCTTCGCCTTCAGCGATAGCGAATTCTTCGCTTACTTCATTCATTGGTGTTACAGTTACTTCTATTGTCTTAATAATAGCTACAGGTTCATCATTACTATTGAGTATAATACTATAATCAATAGTAGTCGGTAGTGATTCATGTTCTAATTCATAAAAAATGTGACCGGAGCATGTAGCGGTTTTAATACCGTCAATTACTAGTTGTGCAAGATAATTAGGGGCATCCCAAAATTGCCAAGCTGTAACAGATTCTGGTTTTTTGTTGTTTCCCCAATAAGTATCCCAATATGTCTGTGCTAATTGATTCATTTTTATCGTTACCTCACTCTAATTCATATTTAGTCTCTTTATAATTCCTAGGAAATTTACTTACTTATTTAGTATGTCTTTGTACTCATTTAAAAGTTGTAGCGGTGTGTTGCAAATTAAAAAGATACTATGTGGAGTGAATATAGTTTGTAAATATGTTCTGTACATATATGGGATCTTTAATTTTCCAATTGCATTTTATGATAAAGGATGTAGTTACTTAAAGAACGTTCAGATTATGAATGGTAGTTTATTATCACTATGCCATATTGAAGTGAGTAATACTAGAGTTAAAATAGATGAAAAAACTGATATTCTAAATTGAATATCAGTTTAATAATATGTGACTTATATGAATCTATAGCAATACGAAAAGCGTAAATAAGATAGCCAACAAAATACGATAGTACGCAAAAGGTTTTAAACCTATCTTCTCTAAAAGCTTTAGAAAAGTTACTACCGCTAGCATCGCTACTATAAAAGAGGTAATGAATCCTACCGCAAACATAGGGATGTCATCGACACTTAAATACTTCCAACTTTTTAGTAAGTCTAAGCCTGTAGCCCCAATCATTACAGGAAGAGCTATTAGAAAAGAGAATTCAGATGCAGTCTTATAATTTACTTTTGCTAATAGACCTCCAGAGATAGTAGAGCCAGCTCTAGAGAAGCCAGGGTATACTGCTAAGCACTGAAATAATCCGATTGTTAAAGCTTGGCGGTATGTTAAATCGTCCAGTGAATAGGCTGCTGCCTCCTTCTTTTTTACTTCTGCAAAGAGCATAAGAATTGCACCTGCTACAAGTCCAATCACAACAGTGTATGGCTGGAATAAGTATGTTTTAATAATATCATGTAGTAGCAAACCAGCAACCACTGCCGGAAATACGCCAAGAAATACATGGAACGCGTTGAATTTTTTTTCTTTCTGTAGAAGTGGCTTAATATTACATAAAGAAACGAGACGTTTATGATATAAAATTGCAATGGCTAAAATTGCGCCTAGCTGAATAACAATTTCAAACGTTTTCGCTCTTTCTCCCTCAAAGCCTAATAAATGCCCGACTAATATAAGATGGCCAGTAGAGGATATAGGTAAAAATTCAGCTAATCCTTCTACAATACCGAGTATGAAGGCAATAATGATATCGCTCATAGTTTCACTCCTACAAATTAATGAATGTCTACTTTTTTAAAATAGAATAGTGTTGCAATAAATCCGGAAATTGTCGTTACTGCAATGATGATATAAGAATACTCTGGTGGATATGTCGGTTGTAATTCGTTATTTGCGATATCTAGAGTAGCGGTCCACGGAAATAAATCTTTATGCTTGGAGTTTACGAGCATAAGATTAGTCATTGTAATAATGACTGTTAATATAATGGGCGGTACATAGCTCTTCATTACAAGAGTTAGTAGCACAATAGGTGAAGACAATAGAAAGAGAAGTCCACCACATATTAAAAATTCTAGGAAAGAACCTAAAAGTAAAGAAATGTTAAAGCCAGGGAAGTTCCCCAATAGCCCTAATATTAAAGTAAGTGCCCAAGCGACTAAAGTTAGCATCATAATCCAAAGAAAGAGAATGATGAATTTACTTATAATAAAGCTAATGCGCGACACGGGGATAGTTAGTAAATTTTTCAGTGTATCTTCTGCATATTCGCGGGTAAGCAAATATGCAACCACTACTCCATATAAGGGGAATCCTATAACTAAAGTAGTATATAAGTTAACGTCAGTGAATAATTGATGGAACCAAATAGTTGGAGTAGGCTGTTTTGTTTTTATATGTATATAAGAGGCTACTACAACTAAGAAAGGTGCGACACCAGCACCAATAATGCTAATTAAAAACATATTAGAGCGTTTTAGTTTTAAGAGTTCTGTATAGAGTAGATTAACCAATTGTTCCACCTCCAACTAGTTTGGTGAAATAATCTTCTAGTCTATCTTCGCTTATCATCATTTTTAATACTTCAATACCATTAAGAACAAACGTTCTGTTTATGTATCCTTGTTGTCCAAAATGAGAGTAAATACGAATATTTCCTTCATCATGTACTTCATAATCAAAAATTTGAAGATGATTTTCTAATAACATCACAGCTTTATCGTCATTATTCACTTGAAACTCTATGTACTTACGGTTTGCTTTGCGCAGCGTATCAAGAGAAACTTCTTCTAGTAACTTTCCTTCATGAATAATTCCGATACGATCGACCAACTGTTCTATCTCGGCTAATATGTGACTAGAAATGAGTATTGTTATATTTCTTTCTTGAGCTAAAGAATGAATAAGTTTTCGCATTTCTTTAATACCAATAGGGTCTAGTCCGTTAGTTGGTTCATCTAATATGAGTAGCTCAGGATAATGGAGAAGAGCGCGTGCAATTCCTAAGCGTTGCTTCATTCCTAAAGAATACTTTCCTACTAACTTTTTTGTCTCATGCTGCAAGCCTACTATTTCTAATGCTTCTTCGATAGCATTCTTTTTGTGAACCCCAATTATCTTTGCATTAATTAGTAGGTTTTCTTTTGCAGTTAAGTTTTCATAAAATCCTGGAACTTCAACTATAGAACCAATTCTGCTTAAAATATCTTTTTGATTTTGGAATAAGTTCTCTCCGAATATTTCAATCGTTCCACTTGTAGGTTTTATAAGACTAAGCAGCATACGAATGGTTGTTGTTTTACCAGCACCGTTGCGGCCTATGAAGCCATAAATCTCTCCTTGTTGAACATTAATATTTAAATTATCTACTGATTTTTGATTGCCATATACTTTAGTAAGGTTAGTCGTTTTTATAATTGTATTTATAGGAGACACCTGCTTTCTATAAGTTCTTACTTACATCATAAAAAGGAAGGCTTAACTGCATATTAATCATTTCTTAACTATTTCTTAAAAGTATTGTGTTTTGGAATAGAAAAGCCAAAAGTAGTTCGTTTCCATGGAGTACTTTCAACCCATATATGCCCACCATTTTTTTCAACGAGTGCTTTAGAAATAGAGAGTCCGAGACCGCTACCACCAAATGAAGAGTTTCTTGATTGTTCGCTTCGGTACATTCGCTCAAATATGTTTTGTAAATCATGTTTTGGAATACCAGGGCCTTGATCCCAAATATGAAGTTTGTATTCTGCATCAGCTTCTAGCAGTTCGACTCCTATTGTTTTCCCATCCTTTCCGTAATAAATTGCATTTTTCATTAAATTACCGATAATCCGCATAATGCTTAGATGATCTGCGATGATAGGACAAGTAGAATCTGGTATGAGAATTTGCAGTTCGATGTTATGTTTTGAGAGCTCAGGTAAAAATTCAATCAAAACTTCTCTAGTAACTTCAGAAAAGTCGAGTTCTTCTTCTTTTAGTGGAAATTCATTAGCGTCTAGCTTCGCCATATTGAATATTTCATCAACTAGGTGCTTTAAGTTATTTGATTTCATATAGAGTATTTTAAGATATTCTTGTTTTTCTATTTTAGAAGCAGCAACTCCGTCTTTCAAAGCATCTATATATCCGATGATGGAGGTGAGTGGTGTTCGTATATCGTGGGAGATACTAGACAAAAGTTGTTTTCTGGATTCCTCGGATCTTTTGGCTTCAATCTGAACCTGCTCTAATTTAGCTATTAGCTCGTTTATTGAAAAAACGATATTATGTAATGAGTGGTCATTGCTTGTGAATAATCTCGTTTGTAAGTTTCCTTTTAGTACACGACTTAATTTAGTATCCATTGCTTTACGATGTTGAATGAATTGTATTCTTGAAAAGAAGAGATAAATTGTAATTAAGATAAGGATAATAAATAAAGACATTTTTAATCTTGGGCCCATTTGTATGTTTAAAATCCCGCAAATGATAAGTTGTAATGAAATAAGGAAGAGGGTTTTATCAGTCTTCAAGCTTTTCACCTACAAACTTATAACCAATTCCCCATATAGTCTGAATAAATTTTGGATTGGAAGGGTCAATTTCTATTTTCTTTCTAAGTTTTCGAATATGTACCATAACGGTATTGTCATCTTCTATATAATTATCGTCCCACACATTTCGGAAGAGCTGTGTTTTTGTAAATACTTGCCCTGGGTTTGAAGTAAAGAATTTTAACAGTTCCAATTCTTTTCCGGTTAAGCTAATTTCTTCTTTGTTTGTATGAACTGTGTATGTATTTAAATTGATAGTTAGTCCTTTAAAAGATAAAGTTGTTTTTTCTTGAGCAGTATTGTTACTTCCGAGAACTAAAAAACGCCGCATAAGAGCTTTTACTCGTGCAATTACTTCGTGAATGCTGAAAGGTTTCGTAATATAATCATCAGCACCAATGCTTAAACCTAAAATTTTATCAACTTCGTGATCTTTAGCTGTGAGCATTAATATAGGTACGTTAGTTTTATCTCTAAGTTTTTTACATACCTCGATTCCATCTATTTTGGGCATCATAAGATCTAATATAACGAGGTTATATTTATTTTGATTAAATAAATGCAAGGCTTCTTCGCCGTTGATTGCAGTGTCTACCATGTATAATTCTCGTTCTAAATATATTTTTAATAAATTTCGGATTTCTTTATCGTCGTCTGCTATAAGGATACGTATATCTTTCATATCTTCACCTGCTTCTAATAGAGTTTTATTGATAGTACAACAACTCTCTAATTATATACT
>NZ_JBEUTW010000499.1:0-4034 GCF_040492675.1 Bacillus sp. AP50 | reverse complement strand
ATTATTATGAGTTTAAAAAATCAAAGTTTCAAACAAGCAGGAGAAGTTGTCCAATCATTTGTAACAATAAACAAAGAAATTATAAAGTTCACACATCAAAACGCCTCCAGTTTAGGATTAACAGTACAACAAATGGGTATCTTAAATACAATTTATGCACTCCCTAATGTTACTCTTAAAGAGATTTCAGAACGTCTTTCAGTTCCTAAAAGTACAGTGAGTGTGAATGTAGATGAATTAGTTAATCTACAGCTCATCGAGCGAAAACAATCAGATGAAGATCGTAGAGAAATAAAATTAAAGGTAACAAACCAAGGACAAGAAGCATCGAAAAAATCCATTGAAAACTCTACTTCCTACAAGGCAATGGAATTAGCACTACAACAACTTCAAGAAGATGATGTTCAAACATTATTGCGTATTCATAAAGATTTATTAATCTCTCTACAGCAATTTCGTTAATTGATGTAAACCATTTTAAACACAAATTCTAATTCTTATTTTTCAAAGAACTGAGCAGTTAGATTTCACTAGCTGTTCTTTTATTTAAAATAGCGTTTTTATTAAGAAATTAGTCATTCCAACTAAAACGGATGTAATGTTCGTAATAAGATCCACCTAAAATGTTTTTCTTTTCTTCTACCTTAAATTCAACTTTCACACCATCCATTAATTCTTGTAACTTTTCCGTGAATGGTTTTGAGTGCAGAATATGCTTGTCTGGATTTTCCTTATGAATTTGATATCTATAACCTGAATATCCAATTGCAGCACTTTCGATTATTACGTATTCCATTTCCTCTGCAAATTCCAATACCTTTTCATCAATGACTTTTTTTTGGAGTTCTTTCAAATTCCCCACTAAGGACATTTCCATTCTCCTTTCTCTCAAATAACGATTTTGTTTTAAATCCTCACATTCCTAAAAAAAATACATACAGTATCATGAGGTATTCTTTTTTATTTTTCTTAAGGAACGCTTTAAAAAGCGCACTTTAGTTTTTAAATAAAGATTTTGTTTTACTTTTGCTAGCTACCCTTCCCTTGTATAAATGCACCTTTTTTTACATACGCTATTAAAATCCAAATAACCCTCTTTTAGGACGGCACTAATATGAACAAGACATTAAAATACATTTTAATCTTCTTTTGTGCGGTATTTTATATTGTAATTATGGGCTCGATTGTCTATCTAAACTTTGTTTAAGAGCATTTAATTTCTCCAAGTAAGAAATTAATCTAAGATCGAACATAAGTATTTATAATTAGGCATAAGGAGCACTCTACAAGGCGCTCTTTAACTTTAAAATAAGTTTTTGTTTAGTTTCCATTAACCATTTTGATTCATTTGCATACAGTATTATCACAAGGAATTTCACAGGTTGCTCTGGTCCAGTTACCTTGAATTTCTTGCAGACCTTGTGGGAAGAATCCATTTATAAAAAATGGGTTCTTTTATTTTTTCTCATACAATAAGAATTTTGTTAAATATTCAATTGACATTTTTACACTCTCTGTATTACTAGCCCACAAAATATTCCGAAACCTTACAAGGTTGTAATACTAATGTAAGGTTTCTCAATATGAACTAATGTATTTATGTAGTAAACTATCTATCTGCAATACATATAAAAGGAGAAACTTTTATGACTTTTGAAGATAATCGTAAATTAGGCTTTCAACAAGGGTGTATAGTAATAACAGATCAATCGCAATATCTTGTTGTTAAAAAGAATGAAAATTATTCTTTATTAAACATCACAACTGCGGAATGTATAAACTTTGAAGTTTCACTTGAACATCTTGAAGAAATGGTCCAAGTAGATTTAAAAGAAAAAGTTCAAGATATCATTCCTCCAGAGAATATTAAAATCGTAGCTCAAAACAGGATATAAAATGTATTTTCTAAGAGCACTTTCAATAGTGCTCTTTTTTGTGCAAAAAACTTTACAACTTTAAATCAGACAGGCATATATTATTGTGTAGGTCACTCCATTCCAGACCTTCAAACCTTTTAGTCTAGGAGCACACCTATACGCATGCTCTTTTTTATTTATTTTGAAAAACAATTTTATTACAACCTGCACATAAATCCCGAACATACATAAAATATAATGCGGTATTCTTTTTCAATATAAATCTCGGTCATGGAGCGCTTTTAAAAGCGCTCTTTTTATTTAAATCCACTTTATTATTTTCATTACTATAAAAGGTATATAGTTTCATACGAAATTAATAAAAAAAATATTCTATTCTGTATAATCTACATTGGGTAATACGATTGTGCTGGAAAATACGATTGTAAAGAGTAATATGATTGTACTGGGTAATAAGATGGTAAAGAGTAATATGATTGTACTGGGGTATAACTTGGTTGCGTTTGCTGTGATTGCAGCGCTTGTTGTTGTGCTTGTATAGCCTGATGAACCGCTTGAATAGTACTTTGTGCAGGCCCCGATCCCCCTAAAGGGCGCATTTGCGTTTTATTATAAAAAAAATCAAAAAACATCCTATATTCACCTCATCCTGTAAATATTTTTATCTTCCATCTTTCATACTATGAATATTTAATTAAAATGGATAATACATGACACTGTTCACCTTCTAATTCTTAGATCTCTTTCTATTCAAATAACTAACTATTTTGTTTCAAGTTTTAAAAACATATTTATGAAAATCATTCATATACTTTTATAGGTGTTGTCATTAGCGTCATGGAGTGCTTTGGTCACGCACTCCTGTTTTTTTATGCAAAATAACTATTTTATTGAATTTCTTAATTCACAAAGTACTAACTTTATAAAATGAGTTCATAGATATTTATTGAATCCATTTTAAGTTCTTATAGCATCAAATAATTTAGGAGCTGATCAGTATGACAAGTAAACCACTAGTAATAACGCTTCCTCCTATATCAAAAACCAAAATTACTTTTTATTCTTCTTCTGGTAAAGTAATTAACCACACTTTTTTTACAAATGAGACTTCAGAATCTATAGCAACGTTTGCATTTTGTCCTATAGACTTTGAAAGATTTGAAACTAAAAGAATGCCCGTCCTTATTAAATAATTTTTCATTGTCCTTTACGAATAATCTTTTTTACATTACACATACTACAGCTGAGCGCTCTCTCCCTGGGCTTCGCTCTTTCAAAACGGAAGGCACTCCTCCGTGCAGTGTATGAACATAGCTGGCAATCTAGTCAGTTGCTTGCTATGTTTGTTTATAGGTGTAAAGGTTCTTGTACAAAATAACGTTTTTTTTTTATGAAAATCAATTAACTATAATTTGAAAAACCGGAAACATTTACTCAATGTTTTTTCTGAATACTCGTGCTATTATTTATGTGCTGATGTTCACCATCCCAAGAACTCAGTAATTTCATCCACAGACTTCACTCTCACCCTTTTGAGAGTGGAGTCTTTATTTATAAAGGTTATCCTCAATATTTATTAATACAAAATTCAAATTCGATCTCTATCAAAATCTTCAATACCATGTAAAGTTTACGTAAAGATTACTATGATTCAGCTTATCTACCTAAGAAACGTTATATAATGAATTGGCAAACACCTGGTTTGCGCACAAGTACCTTTCTGTACGACATAACTCTTTTGCTAGGAGAAATCCTAGCCTTTTTCTTTGCAAAAGACCCTCTATCCCCTGAATAAAACTCAATATAGCTTTTGCTAGCTGCTCTTATTTTCTGTAATTGGTTTCATTTACCTGATGTTTTCAACGTAATATTACGTTACGATATAAAAGGATAAAATATATTTCGCTGTTATACCATTACCCTAGGGAACTAGTTTTTTTTTACACAAAATGAAATTTTTATTAGATTATTTTCACATAACATTTTCAACTCTGTTCATACTATAGTTGTAATTCGCAATTACATTTGCTAAGGCACCGTTTTCTTTTCTTACCAGGACAGCTAGCTAATCATGCTAGCTGTTTTATTGTATAAAATGAAGTTTTTATTTATTTTTTCACAATTACATAACATGAACATATAATGCTGTCTCTTATA
>NZ_JBEUTW010000498.1:0-5696 GCF_040492675.1 Bacillus sp. AP50 | reverse complement strand
GTTGTGATGAGTGTAGTCATAAAATTCAATTAGAAGCGATAAAGAATTTTTTTAGGTAATTATATGTTTTTGATTCGGAAAAGTTTGACAATAAAAGTGTTATAAATTATCATATTAAAAAACTAATATTTAAAATGGCATGGAAGAGAAGAGTAGTTAAGAAAGAATACGTACAGAGAGCTCTGGTAGCTGAGAAAGAGCGGTATACATCTTAACGAAAAAAGACTTGGAGCTGCGCAAGGAACTAATTTATTTAGGGATGGTGCGACGGGTTCTCCCGTTATAGAGATAGGGTATAAGCATATTTTGCCGTACCTGAAGAGGTTAATATGGTGACATATTAACAAACTGAGGTGGTACCGCGAAGCTAACAACTCTCGTCCTCAAGATGAATAATCTTGGGGGTGGGAGTTTTTTTATTGCATAAAACTGAGAATACGAAAACAAAAAATAATTGAGGTGAGCAATAAATGCATTGGGCGTATGAAGTAGCACATGAATTAATTAGGAAACATCCAAATAAAGAAACGTTTGTTTGTGCATCTGGAATTAGTCCTTCAGGTTCTGTTCATATTGGGAACTTTCGTGAAATCGTAACGACTTATTTCGTAGTAAGAGCACTTCAAGGTTTAGGGAAAAAGACTCGTTTTATATTTTCGTGGGATGATTATGATCGATTTAGAAAAGTTCCAAAAAATATTGATCCATCTTTTGCAAAGTATATTGGTATGCCATACTGTGATATTCCAGATCCGTATGGATGTCATAACTCGTATGCGGAGCATTTTGAAAAAGAGTTTGAAACATCGCTTCAAGCATTTGGAATTGAAGTAGAATTTATTTATCAACATGATGAATATAGAAGTGGAAGGTATAACAAAAATATTTTAGAGGCTTTGTATAAACGAAAAGAAATATATGATATTTTAATGGATTTTAAAACTGGAGAGTGTAGTGAAGAAGAGCGAAACAATTTTTATCCAGCTACATTATATTGTGAGAGGTGTGGAAAAGATACAACAACTATTACACATTTTGATGAAGTATTAAAAACAGTCCGGTATGAATGTGAATGCGGAAATGAAAAAGAATTATCCGTATTAAATACAAATAAAATGAAACTAAACTGGAAAATCGATTGGCCGATGAGATGGATGATAGAGGATGTTATTTTTGAACCGGGTGGAAGAGATCATTCATCAGAAACGGGTAGTTATAATGTATCAAAAGAAATTGCAAGGAAAATATTCAATCGTGAAGCGCCTCATTACGTTGCTTACGATTTCATTGGTATTAAAGGGAATCATGAAAAAATGTCTAGTTCTTCAGGGAATAGCATTACACCAAGCGATTTATTGAAAGTGTATATACCAGAAGTAATTCTCTTTATGTTTGCCAAATACAAACCAGGCGCTGCTTTTCATATTGGGTTGGATGAAGATGTGATTCGTAATTATACAGAGTATGAACGATTGAAAGATAGCTATGAAAATAAAACGCTCAAAAATGAAGATTTATTTGATGCAATTAAACTCTCTAAAGTTGATAGGCAGTTTAAAGAATATCCGAGATTTAATCAAGTAGCAGGAACGTTACCGCTATTAAATTTTGATTCATCTATTTTACAAGATACATTAGAAAAAATAGATAGAAGTTATACATTAGATGCTATGATAGCGATATGTAACCGCGCAGAGTATTGGATAAAAAACTTTCAATCTGAAAAATTAATTGCGGTAAATCGAGAGAGAAATACAGAGTTTTACAACACATTAGATGAAAGACAGAAAGAATGGTTAGTAAAAGTTTGCAATATACTTCGTTCTAACAAAGATTACTCTAACTTAATGGAGCAATTGTATTCGATTTGCCATCATGACAATAAAAAAATAATGAAAGAAAATCAAAAACAATTATTTATTATTATTTATAAGCTCATTATGAATCAGTCTAGTGGCCCACGTATATCGTTATTAATACATGTGGTGGGCATCGAAAAATTCATCTCATTACTAGATTTCTAAAATAAAGCTAAAAGAAACGCAAGTACTTAGACATCTAAGTACTTGCGTTTCAAATTTTGCTAGCGTGAATACATTTTCGGACATTCATCACCACTTGGTTCATAAAAACAATGGCTTTTAAACTGTCCTACAAATGGCTGATTATACCATTCAGGTGGACAAGCTCCAACTGGACGGAAATACCAAAGAGCCCATCGTGCAGGCCAGCGCCATTCACCTTGTAAAACTTTTCGTGCAATTTCTTTTTCTGATTCACGAGCGCGTTGATAAAAATATCCATATTGTACTGCTTCAAATCCGCCGGGGCTTTGATATACAGCGTCGCGTACGGTACGGAGTTGTTTAAAATCTAAGCAATCACAAAATACACGGTTTACTACAACGCATCCAACTAACTCCTCACCTTGGCGACCTTCGCCTTCAGCTTCAGCACGAATTAAACGAGCTAGTAAATCAACATCACTTTCGTTGTATGGAATAAGGGGCATAGTGATACCACCTTTCTGTTATAGTAAAGAGTGTATGTTATAAAACAATCTGCGTGCTTTTTTACATAAAAATAACATTTAATTTTAAGAGGAGCTTGTATAAAAAGAGCTAATTAGTAATAGTAGATAAATATAAAAGGGAGAGGTATTATGTATCGAATTCATAAAGACCATATCATTTACTCAATGTCACCAGAAAATAAGCCTTGTATGGAAGTGGAAATTGGGAGCAGTCTTGTATTTGAAACATATGATTGCTTTGAAAATCAAATCGATTCTGAAGATGTTGTGTTTCAAGAATTAGATTGGAACCGAATTAATCCAGCGACTGGACCTGTATATGTTAAAGGAGCAGAACCTGGCGATATATTAGCCGTAACGATTGAAAAGATTAAAATTGCAGAGCAGGGCGTTTTAACTACAGGTGCAAACCTTGGTGTAATAGGGAATGAGTTAAATGAAAATACAGTGAAAATTGTCCCAATACATAATGAACATGTTTTGTTTTCAAGTGAACTACAAATCCCGATTAATCCAATGATTGGGGTAATTGGTACTGCACCGAAAGAAGAGAGCATTTCATGTGGCACACCGCATGATCACGGCGGGAATATGGACTGTAAAGAAATTAAAGAAGGAACAACATTACTACTACCAGTTAATGTCCCAGGAGCACTATTAGCGTTAGGTGATTTACACGCAGCAATGGGTGATGGTGAAATTGGTGTTAGTGGTGTAGAGGTTGCTGGTGAGGTAACTGTAACAGTTCAAATTATAAAAGGGAAAAAATGGCCGTTACCAATGGCTATTCAAAAAGAAAAAATGATGACGATTGCTTCAGAGAAATTGTTAGATGATGCAGCAAGTCGTGCTGTACATAATATGGTGACATTTTTACATGAAGAATTAGCAATGTCTAAAGCTGATGCAACTCTTTTATTATCGGCAGCAGGTAATTTAAAAGTTTGCCAAGTTGTGGATCCGTTGAAAACGGCGCGTATGGAATTAGGGATGGATTATGTGGAGAAACTAGGATTTACTTTTAGTAAATTTCATATTAAATAGATAAGGGACGAAAAAGGATACTTTTGTATAAAAGCATCCTTTTTTAATTTACGGATTTTGTGAAAAGAGGTAGTATTTATTTTATATAAGTATATTTGAGATTGTGGATTAAAAAGGAGTTCAATAATGGTCAAAATTATGATTGTAGAAGACGATATGAAAATTGCAGAACTATTATCAAAACATGTTGCGAAATATTGTTATCAAGGAGTTATTGTATCGGACTTTCAAAATGTATTAGACATTTTTTTAGATGAACAACCAGAGTTAGTTTTATTAGATATTAATTTACCGAGTTTTGATGGGTACTTTTGGTGTCGTCAAATTCGCGGTGTTTCTACATGTCCGATACTATTCATTTCGGCTCGTGAAGGTACGATGGATCAAGTTATGGCGTTAGAAAATGGTGGCGATGATTTTATTCCGAAGCCTTTTCATTATGAAGTTGTAGTGGCGAAAATTCGTAGTCATTTAAGACGTGCATATGGAGATTATGCACCGAAACTAGAAGAGCGAATGATTGAGCAACAAGGCCTTTGTTTATATCCTGAAAGACTTGTATTGAAACTTAGAAACGAAGAGATTGATATAACGAGAAACGAAGCTATTTTATTAGAGACATTAATGAAAAATTATCCGCGTGTTGTGAGTAGGGAAGTGTTGTTAAATAAATTATGGGATAGCGAATCTTATGTTGATGATAATACATTAAGTGTAAATACAACACGTGTGCGTAAAAAGTTACAAACGTTACATATAGAAGGTGCGATTGAAACGATTCGTAGTGTTGGATATAGATTGCATATTACTTGGGATACTGGTATAGAAAAATGATAAGGTTGTTTATACGTGATCATATACCACTTATTTGCTTTACTATAATTCAACTACTAGCTATATTTCTCGTATATTGGTTTGATGGGCATAATCATATTACAACGGCGTTATATGCAATGTTTCTAGGGGCTTTCTTTATGGGAAGTTATTTAGTGTTTCGTTATTTTACACATCGTTCTTTTTATGAGCGCTTAGCAAACCCGATGCAATCTTTGGATGAATCTGTTCAAAAATCTGATTTTGCAGCTGTATCGGCTGCTCTTCAAGAACTACTTGAGGTGCAATATCGACATTATCAAAATCAGCTGCAAATGCAAGAGAGAAAAAATAATGACCATTTAACCTTTATGAATCAGTGGATTCATCAAATGAAAACACCTTTATCTGTAATAGAATTAATTACACAGGATGAAGTAGATTCACGTTTTGAAAGTATAAATGAGGAAACTGATCGATTAAAAAAGGGATTAGAAATGGCTCTGTATGTCGCACGTTTAGAAGCATTTACACAAGATTTTTATGTAGAAAGAGTACAACTACATAAAATAGTGAATGATTCGGTACATGAGCATAAACGGTTCTTTATCCGGAATTTTGTATATCCAGAGCTTGAAATTGATAAGGACATTACTGTAGAAAGTGATGTGAAATGGTTACAATTTTTAATTGGGCAAATACTATCGAATGCGATTAAATATTCATCAGGTAGTAGAGAAAAGATTAAAGTGAAAGCTTGTAAGGAAGGTAATACCGTTATACTTGAAATTGCTGATAATGGCGTAGGTATACCGAAGCAAGATTTACCAAGAGTCTTCAAACCTTTCTTTACAGGAGAAAACGGTAGAGATTTTAAAGAATCAACAGGAATGGGGCTATATCTCGTATATGAAATTACGAAGCAATTAGGACATAGTGTAGAAATCCATTCAGAAGTTGATAAAGGTACGGTAGTACGAGTAATATTTTTTAATGTGTAAAAAGTGATCAAGGCTAAAGAACGTTGGAGATAAGTTTTTTAGCCTTGTTTTGTATTTTTTTAAAAGTTTTCATATGAATAAATGATACAAATTAGTAAAAATTAAAGATATGAGCACATGAAATTGTAAAAATAAACTTGAAGAAAAATAATTGCTTTTGAAGTACAAATAATAATATTTACGCATACAGTATTATCATGGTACAATATGGTTATTAATGACAGAAAGGAATGATGGGTGGACGATGATTAACTAATCTTATTTTTAATTGTTGAAATTCAATAAATTTCAATTTCTAAAAAATA
>NZ_JBEUTW010000497.1:0-5535 GCF_040492675.1 Bacillus sp. AP50 | reverse complement strand
GTTATATATGTTGATTATTTTATATGGATAGTTTTTTTAATTATTACATGACAGGAGGTTTTTCAATGGATATGGATACTTACTATTGGGAAATGGTAAAAAAGAACATTGGTGTCTATTCAAAAGCAGAACAAGAATGTCTTAGGAATAAAAGAGTAATTATCTTTGGATTAGGGGGAGTAGGAGGTTATGAAGCCATCCTTTTTTCTAGAATGGGGGTTGGGCATATTACAGGGGTTGATCCAGATGAATTTGAAATATCTAATATAAACAGACAAATGTTAGCGCTTTCTAGTGTAGTAGGAAAACCAAAAGCAACAGTTGCTGAACAAGTTGTAAAAGATATTTATCCTTATATCTCAACAAACTTTATACAAACAAAAGTAGATGAAGACAACGTGGTGGAATTAATGAAGGGTCATGATATTGTGGTAGAAGCTGTGGATGATATGCCTTCTAGGGTGATTATACATAGAACAGCTAGAGAATTAGGGATACCAAGTGTAGGTATGTCAGGGAGTCCCCCTACAAGAGGGTTCGTTTCTACATTCTTTCCAACTGGGATTCCATATGAAGAGGCGTTGAATGTTTCTGTTGTAGGATCCATATTAACAGATTCAAAGTTAAGGCAGCAAATTGCTGATATTAAGAAAAAAAGAGCATGGTATTCGGTCGAAAAGGGAGCACCAGAAGATTGGGCAAAAGATTTTTGCAACGGAAAAGTAGGATGGATTATTACCCCTATGCGTGCTCATCTTTTATCACTTTTTAGTTTTCATGAAGCAATTCAAGTGCTAACAGGTCGTGAACCTTTAGCTAGAGCACCAAAGGGCATAGTTATAGATGTAGATAGTCTCACTCCTGTTCAGGTAAAAGACGCACCAGAAAACGGTTGGGATTATGCAACATTATAAGGGGGAAGCAAATTTGTTCACTGAAAATTTAAATACACAAAATATATATGAAGAAAGCTTTACACGAAATATTGGTGTAATTTCTATAGAAGAACAGAAGAAATTAAAGAATGCTCGTGTTACTGTAGTGGGTGCTGGAGGAGTAGGGGGGATTACACTTATCCAGTTGGCACGAATGGGGATAGGAAATCTTCATGTGATTGATCAGGATATTTTTGAAGCGAGTAATATTAATCGACAAATGCTTAGCTATATAAGTAAATTAGGGGAGTCAAAGGCACTTGTGGCTCTAGAAACCTTAAAAGACATTAATCCTTTACTACAAGTAAAGATCACACAAGAGTTTGTCACAGAAGATAACGCAAAAAATCTGCTAGCAAATACAGATATCATTATAGATGCTACTGATAATTTGGTCGCAAGAGTTATTATTCACCGTACGGCTCAAGCTTTAGGAATTCCTTCTATCTGGATTGCTGTTACTCCTCCTTTTAGAGGTGGGGTAATGTCATTAACCCCTGAATCTGTCCCTTATGAAATTGCATTAGGATATCCTTCTTATCAACAAGAACTGACGCCTGAAATGCAAAATAGAATTCATAGTTTAAAAGATGGACGGGCTCTGTATTCTATCAAACATGGTGCAGATGAACAGTGGGCGAATAGCTATGTGAAAAAAGATCGCCCATGGGCTGTACTATCTCCTGTTGCAAACACTATAGGGATTTTAGCAAGCTTTGAAGCATTTAAATTTATTGTAAATCGAGAAGATTTACAACCTATTATCAGTCCAAACCTTATACAGATTAACCTTTCACATCCAAATATGGTACAGGTATGTGAACCCGAAAACGGCAGTTGGGATTATACAACTTTATAGAAGAGGTAAAATTTATGGTTTCTTTTCTATTGTTAGGAATTATTTTTATACTTGCTTTGATTGTTAAAGATTATGCACTAGCTATTGCAGCAAGTTTATTAGGTGTGTTATTTGCTATGGGACAAAAAGCTATCTTGTATGCTATTCAGCAATATGCTTTTCCAATTGGTATTTTCTTTCTCATGTTATTTCTTTTAGTTCCCATTACATCAGGGAAGATTTCGAGTGATAACATAATGAGGTTAATTACTTCTCCAATTGGATGGGGATCGATTTTAGCGGGATTTATAGTGTCGTTTATAGGAGGAAAAGGAGTGGGGGTACTACCGTTGAATCCAACTATATTATTGGGTGTTTTAATAGGTACTTTGATGGCTGTATTGTTTACAAAGGGGTTACCGGCGGGGTTAATTATTGCAGCTGGAATAATAGCCATCATTTCTATGAAATGAAAGGGATTTTAAAAATGAAAAAGAATTTGAAATCTATAAGTTTAATAGGAGTATTTTTTATTCTTTTACTGTCTAGCTGTTCTAATCACCAAGAGATTCCAAAGCAGGGCAAAGCATCTAAAATATCAAAAGAAGAATATAAAATCTCACAAGAAGACGAAACATTATTTTTACTTCATAAAAGTATAAATACCAAAAAACAGTATACATCTGACGAAATCATTCTGTTTTTAGAACCGTTTAGCGTTCCTACTGCAGAAGCTTTTGATGTATCAAAATACTCATGGATGGATGCGTATGCTAAAAAAGGATATGACACGTGGGCAATGGATTTTAGAGGATTTGGGCAATCTTCAAGACCGAAAGAAATGTCAGAACCCCCTAACCAAAATAAAACAATCATTCATTTGGACGATGCAACAAAAGATTTAGAAACGGTTGTGAATTGGATTAAACATAAAAGGAATGTAAAAAAAATTCATCTTGTTGGTTGGTCATACGGGGGAGTGGTAGCTGGAAATTATGCAATATCACATTCTGATGATGTTAATACACTTGTTTTATATGGGTACATGCATGGATTTACGCTTCCAATGATGACGGAGCCCTTTGACAATCCGTTACAGCAAGGGGAATTTAATCCTCATGCACCCTCTTATCAAACTGTAGACTTTGATAAAGGAATGCATCACTGGCATATGATGATGGGCGAGAAAAAAATTGTCACAAATGAAGCTATGGATTCTGTAAAAGACGTATTTCTTCATTCAGATCCAATTAGCGAGAAAAATAATGGCATCATTCGCCGACCGATGGGGCCTCTAGAAGATTTATATTCTATTTGGAATAACCGTCCTTTATATGATGCATCTCAGATAACTTCTCCTGTGCTGGTTATTTATGGAGAAGAAGATTTATTTGCCGATAGAGATATGCTATGGAAATTAACTGGGACTAAGCAAAAAAAGGAAGTTGTGATTCCTAATGCAACACACTGGGCAGTATATGAAAAAAATCATGATGTTCTATTTAAAGAAGTATTGAATTTTATAGAAATGAAAGAAGGAAAAAGGGAATGAACAGGGATATAACAATCTTAGATGCTACTTTGCGAGAAGGGGAACAACAATATGATGTTCGCTTTTCAAAGAAAGATAAAATTACATTGGTTCATATGCTTGAGGATTTTGGAATCCGGTTAATTGAAGTTGGACATCCTGGAATTTCTCGTGAAGAAGAAGCGGTTTGCCGAGAAGTTGCGGCGGCTGCAAAACAAGCTGATATTTTAATGCATGCTCGAGCGAAAAAAGAAGAAGTTCATGCTGCATATCGAGCAGGAGCTGATTGGGTAGGGATTTGGGCATCTATTAATCCGATTTCTTTACAAACCAAGTATACAAATCGATCAAAAGATTATGTGATGAAACAAGTGAAACAAGCGATTGAAGAAGCTCGTTACTTAGGCATGAAAATCCGATTCACAATTGAAGATGCTTCCAGAACTACTTGGGAAGATATTTCTTACCTTGGAAAAATTGCATATCAAGCGGGAGCAAATCGAATTAGTTTAGCTGATACGGTGGGAATTTGGGAACCTAATGAGTGTGCAACCATAGTCAAGAAAGCGGTTGAAACATTCCCCTGTGAAATTGAAGTACACCTACATAATGATTTAGGACTAGCACTAGCAAATGCTCTTGCGGCTATTGATGCTGGGGCTTCTGTCATTGATGCAACTTTATGCGGGATAGGTGAACGGGCTGGGATTGTTGATTTACTAAATTTATCTGTTCTGTTATCACAAAAATATAATCAATACTTTCAATTGAAAATGATTCCAGAATTAACACAATCTCTTCAATTGGCTACAGGCTGTAAAGTCGATCATTGGAGACCTATCATTGGAAAAAATGTTTTTACACATACAGCACCTTATCACGTAAAAGCTGTGAATCATAATGTTTTAGCATATGAAGGAATTCAACCTGAAATGATAGGAAGAGTGAGGAAGATACAACAAAAATGGGTAGAACGAAAAGGACCTCGCCTTTCAAAGAATTTACGCGTTAGTAAACCATTTGTAAAAGGGGCATCTGAACTTTTGTATCATAGGGATGGGCCTGGAGAACGATGGGTACAAATGGATTATAGAACAGATGAGCGTGCTTCATTTTATGTAATACAACGTATATTCTGTAATCAGCATATGGACGAAAATTTGGGAGGTCATGTGGATTATCATGCACATCATTGTGATAGTGCTTTTGTGTTTTGGGGTAATAACATAGATGGTACAGGGCTTATATGTGAAGTGGAAATCGAAGGAGACATACAAATCATTGAGAGCCCCGCATCTGTTTTTATTCCATCCGGCTTCAAACATAAATACAAGTACCTTTCAGGTGTAGGAACATACACAAACATTGTACTAGCTCCTAATTATAATTCAAGCTTGTTAGAAGAAAATCTTTCGAAATTATATATATATTAACAAAGATTAGAAACAGATGGGATCCAATAGATTCTTTGAATCCTATCTGTTTTTTTGAATGGCCCCAAAAAGAAGGAATCGTTGCCGTGCCCCTTTAAAAGGATACATAAATATAACGAATCTTCGCTATACCCTTAGTAAAGGTCTCAAGATAAAACCGCTTTCAGTCCTATAAAACTAAGGAGCGGTTTCTTTCCGCCCATCGTAGAAGAATAATCTCATCTGAAGTCTCTCTAGTAGGGTCTTCAGAAAAACAAAAACTGATTGTTAGATCATCCTTTAATTTTTTAAATAATTCTGGTCTCAATAGTTCTGCTTTTTGATTATTTTCAGGCCTTCTTTGCCCTGGTGTACCATCATTTTTAAGTCCGTTTCTTTTGACACCAAAACAGTAGATACCATCGGAATCAGATTTATTCAAATACCTTGTTATAGATTTTTCTAATGCCGACTCTTTATTTATAATTAATTGATTTGGAATAAAAGTAGAAAAATATTGTGTGAATTGTTGAATGATATCTCCTCGATTTTCTTGATCAAAATCGATTTCGAAAAACTCTCTAAACGATTTATAAGTTGGAAAATGTAATTTATATAAATCTGCATACGCACATAAGCTTTCGGAACCATGTCCTTTTTTTATAAATTCCAGTTTAACAATCGCATATGGACTATCCTTAGTTTCTCCTTTTGAATAAACTTTTACTAAAACAATATATTCTCTCTTTTTATAATGAAATAGAAAAGCGTCTACAGCCCAATCTCTTTTCTTTAATTCATCTCGGATAAGTTTTAAAT